>NZ_JBWKZU010000014.1:37137-86533 GCF_059424825.1 Acidovorax sp. GW101-11A03
GCCTTGGCCTGCGAGTGCATCGCAAAGCCCGCAAAGATGATGCGCCCGGGCGGTTCGGGGGGCGGAGGTGGGGGCGCCGGGGTGGCGATCGGGACGGGCTTGTGGGGCGGCGCCGGGGTGGGCTGGGCGCAGCCCACCAGGGCCAGGGTCAGGGCCAGTGCGCTGGCCTGGATCAGCCGCCAGCGGGCGGCAGGGAACAACAGAAGAGGTGGCATCGATAGCGGGGCCGCGCAGTGCCGCAGACCACCGTCAGGCAGAACGGTCTGGGCGCAGGGGCCAGGTGAAAAGGACACGCATCGTAACGACTTGCCAGGCACGGGTTACAGGGCATAGAGGCCCAAAGTTTGAAGGTTTCTAAGGCATCTGCGCTCGATGGTAAACACTTTATTGCTATCAAATATATAGTAAATGCGAAAAAGCCGGTGCGGACACCGGCTTGTGGTTTGTGCCTGATTTTTCACATTGTCACAAAGCCGCCAGCGGCGCGGGCCGGGCCAGGCGGCTGGCATGCAGCCAGGCGCGGCGCAGCACCGGGGGAGACCAGGATTCCTCGGGGATCAGCAGCAGGCGCTGTGCGCGCAAGGCCTGGCCCAGGGCGATCTGGCTGGTCCAGACCGCCAGCGGAATCGCCAGCGCCAGCGGTAGGCCCACGGGCATCAGCCACAGCAGTGCGCTGCTGTCGATCAGGGCCACGCCCAGGGCCAGCAGGCCGATCACCCCGCTCATCGGGGCCAGCTGGCGCACCGCGTGGCGCCAGGGCACGGCATGGGCTTCGCGCGGGGGCGACTTCCATTCCAGCTTCAGGCCGGTGAGCGCAATCAGCACAAACAGCGAATGCGCCAGCATGCGGATGGGGGCCTGCAAGATGGCCAGCACGCTCTCCAGCGCGGCGCTTTTGAGCAGGCTGAAGGTGCCGCCATATTCCTTTTGCTCGCGCCGCATGAACACGGCGGCCACGCCCAGGATGCGGGGCAGGAACAGCAGGCACAGCGTCCATGCCCACAGCGCCAGCAATTCGGCGGGCAGGATGTGCCAGTCGGCCACCAGCTTGGCGCCCGACAGCCACAGCGCCGTGCCCAGCGTGAGGAAGGCGAGCCACAGCGGCGCCGACAGGTACGCCATGGCCCCGGTGACGAACATGGAGCGGTGCACGGGGTGGATGCCGGGCTCGGCCATCAGGCGCGCGTTCTGCAGGTTGCCCTGGCACCAGCGGCGGTCGCGCTGCAGCTCGGCCAGCAGGTCGGGCGGCTGTTGCTCGTAGCTGCCGACCAGGTCGGACACCAGCCACACGTGGTAACCGGCGCGGCGCATCAGCGCGGCCTCGACAAAATCGTGGCTCATGATGCCGCCCGCCAGGCCCCCCTTGCCGGGGATGGGCGCCAGCGCGCAGTGCTGCATGAAGGGCGCCACGCGGATGATGGCGTTGTGGCCCCAGTAGTGCGACTCGCCCAGCTGCCAGTACTGCATGCCCAGCGTGAACAGGCGGCCCGTGACGCGCGATGCAAACTGCTGCGCGCGGGCATGCAGCGTGACGTGGCCAATGGCCTGCGTGGCGGTCTGGATGATGCCGGCAGAAGGGTTGGCCTCCATCAGCTTGGCCATGGAGACGATGCAGGAACCGCTCATCACGCTGTCGGCGTCCAGCACCACCATGTAGCGGTAGTCCTTGCCCCAGCGGCGGCAAAAGTCGGCCACATTGCCCGCCTTGCGGTGCGTGCGGCGCGTGCGCAGGCGGTAGTACACCTGCACTTGGGGCTGTGGGCTGTGTTGCGCCAGGGCGCTGCGCAGGGCCTCCCAGGCCGCGCGCTCTGCGGCGGCAATGGCGGGGTCGTTGCTGTCGGACAGCACGAACACGTCGAAGCTGGCGCCGTGGCCGGTGGAGGCGACCGACTCGCAGGTCGCACGCAGCCCGGCAAACACCGTGGCCACATCCTCGTTGCAGATCGGCATGATGATCGCAGTGCGTGTCTCCGGGGCCAGCGCATGCCCTGCCACGCTGCGCACCGACAGCGCATGGGGGTCGCCACGCAACATCACCCAGAAGCCCATCAACCCGGTGAGAAAGCCGGTGACCACCCAGGCCGACAGCAGTGCAAATAGCGCAATCTGGCCGTAGCCCAGCCAGGCGTTGTCGTAGTCGGGCTGCACGCCTGCAAACAGAAAACTCGCCAGCGCCGTGGCCAGCACGGTGAGCAGGGCAAAGGTCCAGCGGCGGCGCTGCGCTGCCTGTTCCCAGGCCTGTGGGGGGCGGTCGGCTGGCGATGCATGGGGGGCATTGCTGCGGCCCCGGCCGGTCAGCTGCAGCAGCAGTGCCGTGCCGACGCTGTTCCAGAACCCGCGCCAGGGCAGGGGCACCATGGATCCTCGCTGCAGTGGTGGCGCGGTGACGGCATTGGGGTGCCGCTCCTCGCGCAGGGGGCTGCGGGGCGGATGGGCGGGCACCGGGGGGCTTACTCGGGAAGAATGATGTGCGTCCATGTTTCACTCACAGCGTGGTTGTCGTGTTGGAGAAAAGCGCGCAGCTCGATGGGCCGGTCGGCCTGCTGGCGCTGGATGCGAACGGTCATGCGCCACTGGCTGGTGGCTGGGTTGCGGTAGACGATGTTTTCCAGCACCTGACCATTGGCATCGCTGGTCACCACCGCCTTCACCGTGGCGTCGGCGGGCAGGGCCTGGAGGGCCGGGCCGTCGAAATCGACCACGTACTGCACCTGCTGGCGCAGTGCTTCGGCGGGCTGTTTGGAGTAGCCCATGCCGCGCCGCGATTGCGTGGCCCAGGCGCTGGGCGGGCGCTGCTGCGTATCGCCCTGCCAGCTCAGCTCGTACGCAAACTCCAGCGGCTGGCCGGGTGACGGCATCTGGGCGGGCACCCAGTACGCCACGATGTTGTCGTGCGTCTCATCGGGGGTGTTGAGCTGCACCAGCTCCACGCGGCCTGCGCCCCAGTCGTGCAGCGGGCGCACCCAGGCGCTGGGGCGGCGTTCGTAGCGGGCCTCCACGTCCTCATAGCTGGCCCACTGGCGGTCGCGCTGCATCAGGCCGAAGCCCTTGGGGTTGTGGGTGGCGAACGAGGTGACCAGCGTCTGCTGCGGGTTTTGCAGCGGGCGCCACAGCCATTCGCCGTCGCCCGTGGCCACCATCAGGCCGTCGGAGTCGTGCACCTCGGGTCGGAAGTCGCCCTTGCGGGGCTGGTTCTCGCCAAAGAAGAACATGCTGGTCAGCGGCGCAATGCCCAGCGTGGCGATGGACTTGGCGCTGCCGTTGCCCGTGGGGGGGCGCACAAAGATGCGGCTGCGCACCGTGGTGGTGGTTTGCGTGCCGGGCTGGATGTCAAAGCGGTAGGCCCCGGTGGCGCGGGGCGAGTCCAGCAGCGCATACACGGTGACCTGGGTGGCCAGCGGGTCGGGCCGCACCAGCCAGAACTCGGTGAAGCGCGGGAACTCTTCGCCACTGCCGCCCACGGTGTCGATGGCCAGCCCTCGGGCCGACAGGCCGTACTGCTGGCCTTTGCCCAAAGCGCGGAAGTAGCTGGCGCCCTGGAAGACCACCAGCTCATCCTTGTAGACGCTGGTATTGAGGTGGTTGTGCAGGCGAAAGCCCGCAAAACCCAGGTCGCCCCAGGCGTCGGGTCGCACTTTGTTTTTGCCGTAGTCGAAGTCGGCACTGCGGTAGCTGATGTGGCGAACGCCCTGGGGCGTGACTTCGTTGATCAGGACGGGTTCTTTCTGGTACAGGCCCAGGTGGAAGAACATCGCTTCAAACGGCAACTTGTCGGCGCGCCACAGGGCGCGGTCGGGGCGCCAGCGGATGTCGCGCACCTGGTCGTAGTCGAGCTGCGCGAGGTCTGCAGGCAGCGTGTCGCTGGCGGCTTGGTAGGGCTTTTCGGCCCGCTCGCGTGCGATGCGGGTGACGGTGTCGAAATCGAAGGCCGGGCCCGGTGTCTGTGCCTGGGCTACCCCGGTCAGCAGGGTGGTGAGCAGCACCACCGCAGTCCACAGGGAGTGGCCAGTGGCACGTAGGCGGCAGGAAAAAACAGCTTGCATGCCGGCACTAGGGCAAACCCTGTGCCAGCTTGAGAAAACTGTTTTAAATCAGTGACTTACGCTGCCATCTGCACGTAAGCAGTTGTGCGGGGTACTGGCAGCCGCCAAAAATCGGTCTTTTTGTCGCCATTTGGCGACGGCATGGAGACGTCACCAGAGAAAACTTAGAAAAATCAATGACTTAATCGTGTCGCTCATCGGCGACGTCGTCGGATTCGGGCGCGTCGGTCTTGAAGTTTCCGGGCGTGAGCGCGTGTTTTTGCAGCAGCCGGTAGAACTCGGTGCGGTTGCGTTGCGCCAGGCGCGCGGCATCGGCCACATTGCCGTCGGTCATTTTCAGCAGGTCCACCAGATACTCGCGCTCAAAGCGCTGGCGCGCCTCGGCAAAGCTCAGCACCTGCGCCGAGGGAATGCGCAGGGCGCGCTGCACCAGCGACAGCGGCACCAGCGGTGTGGTGGACAGGGCGCACACCTGCTCGACCACGTTGTACAGCTGGCGCACGTTGCCGGGCCAGGCGGCGGCCGTGAGCGCCTTGAGGGCTTCGGGCGCAAAGCCCGACAGGCGCTTGTCGTACTTGCGGGCCAGCCTGTCGAGAAAATGGTTGGCCAGCAGCGCAATGTCCTCGCGCCGCTCGCCCAGTGTGGGCAGCTGCAAGGTCACCACGTTCAGGCGGTAGTACAGGTCTTCGCGGAACTGGCCTGCGGCCATGGCTGCTTCCAGGTTGCGGTGTGTGGCCGAGATGATGCGCACATTGATCTGGATGGACTGGCTTGCGCCCACGGGCCGCACGGCGCGTTCTTGCAGTACACGCAGCAGCTTGACCTGCAGGGCGGGTGGCATGTCGCCAATCTCGTCCAGCAGCAGCGTGCCGCCCTCGGCCGCCTGGAACAGGCCCTTGTGGTTGCTGACCGCATCGGTGAATGCGCCCTTGACGTGGCCGAACAGCTCGGATTCGAGCAGCGCCTCGGGGATGGCGCCGCAGTTCACGGCCACGAAGGGTTTGCTGGCACGCGGGCTGGCCCGGTGGATGGCCTGGGCCAGCAGCTCTTTGCCGGCGCCGCTGTCGCCCAGCAGCAGCACACTGGCGTCCGACTGGGCCACCAGGTAGGCCTCGGCCAGCAGGTCGGTCATGCGGGCCGAGCGGCTCACGATGTCGGCCCGCCAGACTTCGTTGGCATGGGCCTGGTGCAGGGCAGGGGCGCTCAGGGCCAGGGCCTCCGCCACTTTTTCCAGCAGCTCTTTGCCGTCGTAGGGCTTGGTCAGGTAGGTGAAGACACCGCGCGATGTGGCCTCGACCGCATCGGGGATGGTGCCGTGCGCCGTGAGCAGGATCACTGGCAGCGAAGGGTGGCGCGCGTGCACCTCGTCAAACAGCGCCAGGCCATCCTTGCCCGGCAGGCGCACATCGCTCAGCACCAGCTGGGGCCGGGCCATGTCGAGTTGCGCCAGCGCGGCCTCGGCCGAACCCACGGCCACCACCTCGTGCCCGGCTGCCTTCAGGCGCAGCGACAGCAGGCGCAGCATGTCGGCATCGTCATCCACCACCAGGATGCGGTGCGCGGTGCTGCGCGGCTCGGATGGACGTGTGGATGCTGGCATGGCGTGGTGCCTCAGGGTTTGGCGTTGCCGTTGTTGCCTGCGCCGCTGGCCGCTGCGCCCGGGGGCGGTGTGGCCGGGGCTGCCGGTGCGGGGCGTGTGGTCAGGCTGCGTTCGATGGCGCGCACGGCCTCCAGGCGTTCGCTCAGCTGGTCGTTGCGGCGCTGGGCATCGCGCAGCTGCTGGGCCTGGCGTTCCAGCTGCTCTTCCAGGCGGCGCTGCTGGGTCAGGCGCGCCTCCAGCAGGCGGGCCAGCGGGTGCAGGTCTTGGGCGGCAGGGTTGGTCAGGGTGCGCTGCACCAGGCCCAGAGCGCGCGCCGTGTCTGCGGGCTGGCGGCTTTGGGCCAGCACCAGCGCCAGGCGCAGCGCGCGCGAGGGCTTGTTCTCGTCCAGGTCCGACAGGCGGGCGGCCTCACGTGCCAGCTCGATGCCGCTCGCGCCCAGGGTGCGGTCGGCATAGGCGAGAGTGTCGCGCAGCAGGTCTTTGGGCGGTGTGGTGGGCTCATCGCTTTCAGGTGCCAGTGGCTCGGGCGGGGTGGCAGCGGGCTCCGGGGCCGGCTCAACCGCAGGGGCAGCTGTCGCCACCGGGGCCCCATCCGGCGGTGTAGGGGCTGTGGCGCAACCAGCCAGCCATGCTGCACCCACGCACAGGGCGGCGCGCAGGCACCAGGGCACCCCCCGGTACGCTGGGCGGTGGGTCGGCGAGGCTTGTGGTTCAGGAAACATCGGGCAATTCAATCCGGAAAAAAGAGCGGGGAGCGTCGCCTGGCATCTGGAGCACCTGCACCCGGCCGCCATGCGCATGGATGTATTCCTGCACGATGGACAGCCCGATGCCGGTGCCGCGCACGGCGTTCTCAGGCTGGCGTTCGCCCCGGTAAAAGGGTTCAAACACATGGGCCCGGTCGGCGGGGGCCACGCCGGGGCCTTCATCGGTCACATCCACCCGCACCTGGCCGGGGGCGCGCGAGACGGCCATGCGCACGGTGCCTTGCTCGGGCGAGAAGCGGATGGCGTTGGACAGCAGGTTGCCCATGGCCGAGGTGATTTTCTCCGCATCCAGCAGCAGCACGGTGCGCTCGCCGCTCACCTCCACCCGCAGGCTGCGGGCCTGCCATTGCAGGCGCTGGGCCTCCACCAGGTCTTCCAGCAGGGCGACCAAGTCGGTCTCGCGCCGCTGCAGCTGGCGGGCCTCGAACGCGGCGGCGTTGAAGCGCAGCAGCGCCTCGATCTCGCCTTGCAGCACCAGGGTGTTCTGGTGCAGGATTTGTGTGACTTCTTTCTGGCCCTCGCTGAGCGCGCCGGTCACGCCGTCTTGCAGCAGGGCCACGCCTTCGCGCAGTGCGGCCAGCGGGGTTTTGAGTTCGTGCGAGACATGGCGCAAAAACCGCGCCTTGTCGGCGTCCAGCTCCACCAGCCGCAGGCGCAGCCACTCCAGTTGCTGGCCCACGCGGCGCACGTCGGCAGGGCCGGTGATGGCCACGGGTTGTTCCAGCTGGTTCTCGCCCAGGCGGCGAATGGCACGCTCCAGCCGCTTGAAGGGGCGCGCCAGCCAGATGCCCAGCCACAGCGCCAGCACCAGCGCCAGCACAATCGCCCCCACCAGCTGGTGCATCACGGTGCGGCGGCTGGCGTCCACCCGCGCCTGCAGTTCGCTGGCCTGGCGGGCGTTGAGTTCTTGCACCGACTGCGTGATGGCTGCATGCAGGGTGTCGAGCGCCACGAACTCTTCGGCCACGCTGCGTTCGTTTTCCAGCGACTGCCAGGGCGGGGCGCGCAGCAAGTCGTGCACGGTTTGCATATGGGCCTGCCACTGCTGTGCCTGGGTGGGCGGCAGGCCCGCGTCGCTCAGCTGGCGCACGATGCCCTGGGCATCGGCGGCCATGTCGTCAAAGCTTTGGCGCAGCAGGGGATCGTTCAGCACCAGCGACTGCCGTGCCGACCGCTCCATGGCCTGGCCGCGCTGGTTGAGCGCCTGGGCCGCCACGTTCAGCGCGGCCGCCTGGGCGGCGCTGGCCTGGCTTTGGCCCATCAAGGCTTCGAGGGTGAACACTGCCCGCAGGGCACTGGCGCCCAGCACAGCCGCAATCAGCAAGAAGGCGAGCAGCAGCAGTTGCTGAAACGATGGGCCGTGTGGGCGAGCCTGCGGAGGGCTCGTGGGGTTTGGGGCCATGCGCCGAGGGGTCAGGCCGGGAGGGCGGCGCCCTCACGCACCAGCACCTCGCCGCGCAGGGTGTAGGCCTTGGCTTCGGTGATGGTCACATCCACCATCTGGCCCACCAGGCGGGGCTGGCCCACAAAGTTGACGACGCGGTTGCACTCGGTGCGGCCCATCAGCTCGGTGGCGTCGCGTTTGGAGGCGCCCTCCACCAGAATGCGCTGCACCGTGCCCACGCGGCTTTCGCTGATGGACTTGATATTGGCGTTGATGACGCCCTGCAGGTGCTGCAGGCGGCGCAGTTTCACGTCGTGCGGTGTGTCGTCGTGCAGGCCTGCCGCGGGTGTGCCGGGGCGGGGGCTGAAGATGAAGCTGAAGCTATTGTCGAAGTGGATGTCGTCGATCAGCTTCATCATCTTGTTGAAGTCGTCCTCGGTCTCGCCGGGGAAGCCCACGATGAAGTCACTGCTCATGGCCAGGTCGGGTCGGATGGCGCGCAGCTTGCGTACCGTGCTCTTGTATTCCATGGCGGTGTAGCCGCGCTTCATGGCCATCAAGATGCGGTCAGAGCCGTGCTGCACGGGCAGGTGCAGGTGACTCGCCAGCTTGGGCAGTTTGGCATAGGCATCGATCAGCCGGGGTGTGAACTCGTTGGGGTGGCTGGTGGTGTAGCGAATGCGTTCGATGCCGGGGATGTCCGACACGTATTCCAGCAACAGCGCAAAGTCAGCAATCTCGGCCGTGCCCCCCATCTTGCCCAGGTAGGCGTTCACGTTCTGGCCCAGCAGGGTGATTTCCTTCACGCCCTGGTCGGCGAGGCCCGCCACTTCCACCAGCACGTCGTCAAACGGGCGGCTCACTTCTTCGCCACGGGTGTAGGGCACCACGCAGTAGCTGCAGTATTTGCTGCAGCCTTCCATGATCGACACAAAGGCGCTGGCACCCTCGACGCGGGCGGGCGGCAGGTGGTCGAATTTTTCAATCTCGGGGAAGCTGATGTCTACCTGTGGCTTATCGAGTTGCTCGCGCTGGTTCAACATCTCGGGCAGGCGGTGCAGGGTTTGCGGGCCAAACACCACGTCCACATAGGGTGCGCGCTTGATGATCTCGGCGCCTTCCTGGCTGGCCACGCAGCCGCCCACGCCAATCTTCACGCCGCGTGCCTTCAGGTGCTTGATGCGGCCCAGGTCGCTGAACACTTTCTCTTGCGCCTTTTCGCGCACCGAGCAGGTGTTGAAGAGGATGAGGTCGGCCTCGTCCACGTTCTGGGTGGGCTCGTAGCCTTGGGCGGCATTGAGCACGTCGGCCATCTTGTCCGAGTCGTACTCGTTCATCTGGCAGCCGAAGGTTTTGATAAAGACTTTTTTGGCCATGGCAATGTCGCAAATAGCAAATGGTCACCGTCGCCAGCAGGGCGCGGAGAGGGGCTGTGGAGGTCGCAAGGGCGTGGCCGCCAGGGCCGCACCCGCAGGAATTACTTCAGAACGGCGCCAGAGCCGGTCGTGATGTTGCTGGTTGTGCTGTCGCTGCCCTTGCGGGGTTGCGCCGCCTCACGCTCGGTCAGGATCCAGGCCGCGTGCAGCATGCCGGTGCTGGCTTCCAGCACGTAGTTGACCTTGAAGGTCTGGCCCAGCACGGTGTGCGCCATGACCAGGGTGTTCTGGGGGCTGAACAGCCGCATCCCGGGCGCCATGCGGATGGATTTGCCGTTGAGCACGGCTTCGGCGGTGGTCGAGAGGGTCAGTGTGCCGCGCAGCGCGGCTTCCGGGAAGGGACGGTTCATGCCCAGTCCGGGCTCCACCTGGGCGGCCGCTGGCAAGGCGACAGACATCAGGGTGCCGCAGGCCAGGGCCACGAGCCATGCATGCCGACGGCGGGAGATAGGGGTTGAGGTGGGAGTGTTGCAGCGGTTCATGGTTTACATCCAGGGGCTGAAGTCACGATTTTAGGGGAGGCGGTGCGGGGAGGCCCCACCGGCAGACTGTCGGGCTGCGAAAGCCGGTACCTCAAAGAAAAAACCCACAGTGAGTTGCCGCACTGTGGGTTTCGATATGGTGGTCGTAGGTGGACTTGAACCACCGACATCAGCATTATGAATGCTGCGCTCTAACCAACTGAGCTATACGACCGCAAGACCAATATTATAGAACAAAAATTATTGGTGTGTGAAGTTGGCTGTGCGTTTGTTCATGAAAGCGTCCATGCCTTCCTTCTGGTCCTGGGTGGCAAACAGCGCGTGGAAGAGGCGGCGCTCGAACATCACGCCGTCGGACAGCGTGCCTTCGAACGCCCGGTTCACCGACTCTTTGGCGGCCATCACGGCGATCTGTGAGAAGCCCGCCACGATGATGGCCGCGCCCAAGGCCTCGTCCATGAGCTTGTCGTAAGGCACCACGCGGCTGACCAGTCCGGCGCGTTCGGCTTCGGCGGCGTCCATCATGCGGCCGGTGAGGGCCATGTCCATGGCCTTGGACTTGCCCACGGCGCGGGGCAGGCGCTGCGTGCCGCCAGCGCCGGGGATCACGCCCAGCTTGATTTCTGGCTGGCCGAAGCGGGCGTTGTCGGCGGCAATGATGAAGTCGCACATCATGGCCAGCTCGCAGCCACCGCCCAGTGCAAAGCCACTCACGGCGGCAATCACGGGTTTGCGGATGGAGCGGATCGTCTCCCAGTTGCGGGTGATGTAGTCGCCCTTGTAGGTGTCGGCAAAGCTGTACTTGGCCATCGCGCCGATGTCGGCGCCCGCTGCAAAGGCTTTCTCACTGCCCGTGACGATCATGCAACCGATGTTCTCGTCGGCATCGAACGCCTTGAGGGCTGCGCCCAGCTCGTTCATCAGCTGGTCGTTCAGTGCATTGAGCTGTTTGGGGCGGTTGAGCGTGATGACGCCGACCTTGTCCGCATCAACGCGAACCTCGATGGTTTCGTAGGCCATGAAATCTCCTGTGTATGGATTGTTGTGACAGCGCAGGGAATATACCCAACCCGGTCACGCCGTCAGGCCAGCCAGCGCACCAGCGCCGCCGTGTCGGTGGGGGTCAGGCTGACCGTGTCCACTGCAGGCTGTGCCAACTGCGCAGGGGCGGCTTTGCCGCGCGTCCTGGTGGCCGCCTCACCAGCCTTGCCGCCAGCGGTGGAGGGCAGTGCCAGCGGCAGCCGCAGCAGGCGCCCGTCCCGGGCCACGATGGCAGTCAAGGCCGTCTCGGTGCCTGCGTAGAACGTGACGTCATCCAGCTTGCCAATGCGCCAGCCTTGGCCTTGCACTTCCAGGCCCAGCCACTCGTCGCCTGCCGCCATGCCGGCCTTTTCGGCGGCGCCGCCGCGCAACACGGTCTTGACCTGCACGCTGTGGTTCTCTGCCACGCGCAGGCCCAGGCGCTGGGCCAGTTGGGGGGCTTCGGCCTTGAGGGTCACGCCGTGAGCGGCCAGCAGATCGGCCAACGGTAGCTCAGAGGTGCTGTGCACCCATTGCGCCAGCTCCGAATCGAAGGAGCGGCCCGCCAGTTGTTCCAGCACCGCCCGCAGGTCGGCCTCGGCCATCGGGCCGCCTGCCGTGCGGGCCCACAGGGCACGCATCACGGCGTCGAGGGTAGTCTTGCCTTCGCGGCGCAGGGCCAGGTCCAGGCACAGGGCCACCAGCGAGCCTTTGGTGTAGTAGCTCACCGTGGCATTGGGCGTGTTTTCGTCCTGGCGGTAGTACTTGACCCAGGCATCGAAGCTGGCCTGGGCCACGGTTTGCACGGCCCTGCCCGGGGTTTGCAGCACCTGGTTGATGGTCTTGGTGATGAGCTTGAGGTAAGTGGCGTCATCGATCAGCCCGGCGCGGCGCAGCAGCAGATCGTCGTAGTAGCTGGTGAAACCTTCGAAGAACCACAGCAGCTCGGTGTAGTTCTCCCGGCTGTAGTCGTACGTGGCGAACTCGGCAGGGCGCAGGCGCTTGACGTTCCAGGTGTGGAAGTATTCGTGGCTGATCAGCCCGAGCAGCGTGGTGTAGCCCTCGCTGGCCCGGGGCTCTCCCTGGCGGGGCAGGTCGCGGCGGCCACAAATCAAGGCCGTGGAGTTGCGGTGCTCCAGCCCGCCATAGCCGTCCGCCACGGCATTGAGCATGAACACGTAACTTTTGAACGGCGCCTTGCCCTCGGCGCCATGCCAGAAACGGATGGCGGTTTCGCAGATCTTCTGGGTGTCGGCCAGCAGCCGCTTGCCGTCAAAAGAGGGGGCCGCACCGGCCACCACAAACTGGTGGGGAACGCCGCTGGCCTTGAAGCGGCCCACCCAGAACGGGCCCAGTTCTACAGGGCAGTCCACCAGTTCGTCGTAGTCGGCAGCGCCATACAGGCCAAAGCCCTGCTTGTCGGTGGCCAGCGCCTGGAGCCCCGTGGCCACGGACCACTGCGCGGTGGCAGCGGTGCGGGCCAGGTCCAGCGTGTGGCGGTACTTTTCCTGGCCATGCACGCGCAGGCACAGGCTGGTGCCGTTGAAGAAGCCACGCGAGGCGTCCAGCCAGGCCGTGCGCACCGAGTTGTCGTAGGCGCAGACGGTGTAAGTCAGATCCAGCGGCTTGCCCGGCGTGCAGGCCACTTGCCAGCGATGCTTGTCAAGCTGGGCCAGGGGCAACGCACGTTTGCCTTGGCGCGCGCCCAGCTCCTGCAGATTTTTCGCAAACTCCCGCACCAGATAGCTGCCCGGGATCCAGACGGGCAAGGACAGCTCCTGCAGCGCTGCAGGACGGGCGATGGTTAGCGAGACGCGGAACAGGTGCGCATGCAGGTCGGATGGAGTGATGCGGTAGTGAACCTCGGCGGGCTGGGTGCTGCGTGGGGAGGGCATGGGGGCGGGGCGGAGGTGCTCGGAATCAGTTGGTTGTGCCAGAGGTCTCGCTGCTGGCTTCCGCCAGGCGTTTTTCCACTTCTTGCGTACCGATGGCGCCAGGCACGCGGGATCCATTGGCAAAGATCAGCGTTGGCGTGCCGGTGATCTTGTGTTTCTTGCCGAACATCAGGTTGCGCTGCAGGGCGCTGGTGTCACAGCTGGCCGAGGCGACAGGCTTGTCGCGCACCATCATGTCCTGCCAGGCACCCGCCTGGTCTTTCGAGCACCAAATGTTGCGTGATTTTTCGGCAGAGTCGGGGCTCAGGATGGGGTAGAGGAACAGGTACACCGTGACGTTGTCCACCTTCTGCATGTCGCGCTCAAAGCGTTTGCAGTAGCCGCAGTTGGGATCTTCGAACACTGCCACCTTGCGCTTGCCATCGCCGCGTACGATGGTGAACGCGTCCTTGAGCGGCAAGGCCGAAAAGTCGACGGCCGTGAGCTTGGCGATGCGGTCTTCCGTGAGGTTCCGGCGCGCCTTGGTGTCGATCAACTCGCCCTGGATCACATAGTTGCCCTTGGCGTCGGTGTAGAAAAGGTCGGTGCCGATGCGCACCTCAAACAACCCCGCCATGGGCGTAGGCCGGACCTCGTCGATCTTGTCCATCTGGGGAATGCGCTCAGCCAGCGCCTTGCGGATGGTGGCCTCTTGCGCTGTCGCGCTCAGGCTCAGGGTCATGGCGGCAATGGCCAGCAGGCAGTTGGTCAGTTTCATGGTGTTCTCGTTCAGTCTCGATACCTTGCAGGACGCATGGGCGTCCCAACGTGTTTTCAGCGCATCCCCATGGCCCGGCGGGTCACAAAATCCTTCAGCGGGCCACTGCGTTCAAAGCCCTTCATGCCCCAGTTGCGCAGCGCCTGCCAGGGGGCTTCCTGACGTGCAAACAACTGCTGCAGTCCGTCTGTGGCCAAACCCATGGCAACCAGGGCCGCCTTGCGCTCGCGTTCGTAGCGCCGCAGCGGCCGCAAGTCGGCCACACTGCGCCAGTAGTCACGCGTGCGCAGCACCTCGGCCAGGGCCTGCACATCGGCCAGCCCCAGGTTGAGCCCTTGCCCCGCCAGGGGATGCACGTTGTGGGCTGCATCGCCTGCCAACACCCAACTGCCCTCGTTGCGGGGGCTGGCCCCGGCAGCGGGCGTGCTGCCACACCAGCGGTCTGCCTTGGCCAACTGCAAAGGCCAGCTGGCACGATCTGCGCACAAGGTCAGCGTGCCCAGCACTTGTTGGCTGGCGGTTTGCAGCGCCTGGGTGAAATCTTCGGGGGGCAGGGCCATCAAGGATGCGACCTGCTCCTGTGGGACGGACCACACAACGGCCACAGAGTTCCCCTCGGCGCCATCCAGGGGCAAAAAAGCCAGGATGCCATCGGGAAGGAACCACTGGCGCGCAACCTGGCCATGGGGGTGTTCGCAGCGCACGCGGGTGGCGATGGCATGCTGGGCGTAGGGCGTGACCTCGAAACGGGCACCGAACTCGGCCCGGGTACTGCTGGCGCGGCCCTCGCAGACCACGGTCAGTGGCGCGGCCACCGGGGCGTCTACCACCTCGACCTGGGGTTGGAACCGCACTGCCTCGGCAAGGCGGGCTTCAAGGGCGGGTACATCCACGATCCAGGCCAGCGCGTCCACGCCCTGCGACCCAGCCTCAAACACCACGGCGCCGCCCTGATCTCCCTGCACCTGCATTTGCCGCACGGCCGTCGCGTGCTCGGCATCCGGCCAGCTGCGCAGGGATTCGAGCAATTGGCGCGACGCAGTGTTCAGGGCATAGGCCCGGACGTCGGCCGCCTTGCTGACCGGGGCGGGGGCAGGCACCAGGGCCACTTTCAGCCGCTCGCGTGCCAGCAACAATGCCAAGGTCCTGCCCACAATGCCGGCGCCGCGTATACAGATATCAAAGGTTTGGGCCATGGCGGCCATTGTAGGAGGGCGCCTGCACCCCAAAGCCACAAGGCAGAATTGCGGTTTCTGCCCTGTCGCCATTTCTCAAGAGGAACCCCTGGCTGTGAGCTTCAACCCCGATTCCGATTTGTCCGGCACCATTGCGCGGCTGTTTGTGTACCCCATCAAGTCCTGTGCGGGCATCGAGGTGCAGGAAGCACTGCTCACGGACACCGGGCTGGACCTGGACCGGGCCTGGATGGTGGTGGATGCCGACGGCATGTTCCTGACCCAGCGCGCCCTGCCGCGCATGGCGCTGATCCGGCCACAGCTCAAGAGCGACGAGATGGTGCTGCGTGCGCCCGGCATGCTGGCCCTGCATGTGGCGGTGGACGCCGTCGAGGCACCGGCCACCGTGACCGTGTGGCGCGACACTGTACCCGCCTGGGACATGGGGGCCGTCGCTGCCCAGTGGTTCACGGACTTCCTCGGGCAACCCTGCCGGCTGGTGCGGTTTGACCCCGAGCACCGGCGCTTGTCGAGCCTGGAGTGGACGAACGGGTTGGAGGTGCCCAACCAGTTTGCAGACGGGTTCCCCATCCTGGTGGCCAGCGAGGCCTCGATGGACGAGCTCAATGGACGGCTGGCCGCTGCAGGCCATACGGCAGTGGGCATTGAACGCTTCCGGCCCAACGTGGTACTGGCTGGCGTTGATGCCCACGATGAAGACCGGGTGGACCTGGTGCGTGTGGACGGGGGCGCGGACGGCGAAATTCACCTGCAGCCGGTCAAACCCTGCGCGCGCTGCCCCATCCCCGACATCGATCCGGCCACGGCGACTTCCAGCCCCGAGGTGGGCGACACCCTGCGCACCTACCGCCAGGACAAGCGCGTGGATGGCGCCATCACCTTTGGCATGAACGCCATCGTGCGCCAAGGCGCGGGCCAGGTGCTGCGTGTGGGGCAGCGCGTGGCGGCCGATTTGCGGTTCGAGTGACGCAGTAACCGGGGGCGATGGAAGGGGGGAGCTGGCAGCCCCGTAAAATCGGCGGTTTGTCTCCGAATTCCAGAAAGCCCTGCCATGAGCCTCCAATGCGGCATCGTGGGCCTGCCCAACGTCGGCAAGTCCACCCTCTTCAACGCGCTGACCAAGGCCGGCATTGCCGCCGAAAACTACCCCTTCTGCACCATCGAGCCCAATACCGGCGTGGTGGAAGTGCCCGACCCGCGCCTGCAGCAGCTGGCCCAGATCATTTCACCCGAGCGCATCGTGCCCGCCATCGTCGAGTTTGTGGACATTGCCGGCCTGGTGGCGGGGGCATCCAAGGGCGAAGGCCTGGGCAACCAGTTCCTGGCGCACATCCGTGAAACCGATGCCATCGTGAACGTGGTGCGTTGCTTTGAAGACCCCAACGTGATTCACGTGGCGGGCCGCGTGGACCCGATTGCGGACATCGAAGTCATCCAGACCGAGCTGTGCCTGGCCGATCTGGCCACGGTCGAGAAGGCGCTCAATCGTTACAGCAAGGCGGCCAAGTCCGGCAACGACAAGGAGGCCGCCAAGATCGTTGCGCTGCTCACCCCCATCCAGGCTGCGCTGGACCAGGGCAAGCCCGCGCGCACGATTGCCGTGAGCAAGGAAGATGCGCCCCTGCTCAAGCAGTTCTGCCTGATCACGGCCAAGCCCGCCATGTTTGTGGGCAACGTGGCCGAGGACGGTTTCGAGAACAACCCGCTGCTGGACAAACTCAAGGCCTATGCCGAAGCCCAGGGTGCGCCGGTGGTGGCCATCTGCGCCAAGATCGAAGCCGAAATGGCCGAGATGGAAGACGAAGACCGCGACATGTTCCTGCAGGAGCTGGGTCTGGAAGAGCCCGGCCTGAACCGCCTGATCCGCGCAGGCTTCAAGCTGCTGGGCCTGCAGACCTACTTCACGGCCGGTGTGAAGGAAGTGCGTGCCTGGACCATCCATGTGGGCGACACGGCGCCCCAGGCGGCCGGTGTGATCCACGGCGACTTCGAGCGCGGCTTCATCCGCGCCCAGACCATCGCCTTCGACGACTACATCCACTACAAGGGCGAGCAAGGCGCCAAGGATGCGGGCAAGATGCGCGCCGAAGGCAAGGAGTATGTGGTCAAGGACGGCGATGTGTTGAACTTCCTGTTCAACGTCTGACCCACCCCTGACCTGCCTGAGGACCTGCGAATGGGTCCATGGTCCCGTCCCTGTCCGGCTGCTTGGCTGGCAGGGATTTTTTTCGGCCCTCTCTGCGTCTCTCTTTCCACTTTCCAGCGGGCTTGCCCATGAACACCGGAATTCTCTACGCCGCGCTCGCCTACATCGCCTGGGGCCTGTTCCCCTTGTACTTCCGGCAGGTGGCGGATGTGCCCTCGCTCGAGGTCGTGATGCACCGCACGCTGTGGTCGCTGGTGGTGGTGCTCGGGCTTCTGGCCGTGCGCCGGCATTGGGCCTGGATGGCCACCGTGGCGCGCCAGCCGCGCGTGCTGGGAGCCTTTGCGTTGTCAGCCGTGCTGTTGTCCGGCAACTGGTTGACCTATGTGTGGGCCGTACAGAACCAGCATGTGGTGGATGCCAGCCTAGGCTACTTCATTCTGCCGCTGGTGAATGTGGCGCTGGGTTTCGTGTTCCTGCACGAACGCCCCCGCCCGGGCCAGTGGCTGGCCGTGGCCGTGGCGGCTGCGGGTGTGCTCTGGCTCACGCTGCAAGCCGGGTGCCTGCCCTGGATCGCGCTGGTGCTGGCGCTGAGCTTTGGGTTCTATGGCCTGCTGCGCAAGGTGGCAGTGCTTGGCGCGCTCGAAGGGCTGGCGCTGGAAACCCTGATGCTCGCGCCGGCGGCTGCCGCCGTGCTGGGGTGGTGGGCCTGGCAAGGGCAGGGGGCCTTGGTACAAGGCGACGCGGCCGCCATTGGCTGGCTGGTGCTGGCGGGCCCCATGACGGCTGTGCCCCTGTTGTTGTTTGCAGCGGGCGCGCGCCTGATCCCGATGTCCACGCTGGGCATCCTGCAGTACATCTCGCCCAGCCTGCAGTTCGCTCTGGGGGTCTGGATTTTTCACGAAGCCTTCGAGCCCGCGCGGCTGGTGGGTTTCGTGTTGATCTGGGGGGCACTGGTGGTCTACAGCCTCGAAGGCTGGTGGATGCGCCAGCGGGTGGCGGCTGCCTGAACGGGGCGGGGCAAGCGGTGGCGCTACTGGAAAACGCGCAGATTGTTTGTGTCAGTTCCACGTAAGATCGCGCGCGGTTCCAAGGGATCGTCTGCACGGTGCTGAGGATCCGCGCCTGGGCCCTTCGCCATTCGGCCCCCTGTTTTCCGAACAAACCCAGGCATGTGCCTGCCCCCGCATGTTCTTTGCACGCAAAAACCTGTTCTCGGCGACAGACGCTTTCCCCCTGACCGACGCCGTGCTGGAGTTCGACGACTCGTCGTCTGCAGCCTCCACCGCCGTGCGGCCCGGGCGCCGGGCCCTGGACGGCCTGGGGCCCCGGGGAGACTGGCATGAGCGCAAGAAGTGGTGGGCCGTTGGGGGGCTGATCAGCCTCTACGCCCTGGCCCTGCTGGGCTTTTATGCCCTGGACATGGTGGCGGGCGAGGCCCTGGCGCTGCTGGCGGCGATGGTGGTGGTGGGCTTTGTGGCGTTCTGGCTTGTGCTCCGTGCCGACGTGCAGCAGAAGATCCGGCTGCGGCACCTGCAGCTGGCCATTGTGTCCACCGCGATTGGCGGCATGCTGGTGGTGTTCTATCTCGCTCCTGTCACGCAGATCCTGTTTGCACCCTTCATGTTTGTGGCGGTGGCATATGGCATTTTTACCGTGCCCCGCCGTACGCTGCTGGCGCTGACCGCTGTGGTACTGGTGGCCTATGCAGCGGTGATCGGCCTGCACCACAGCCACCAGCACAATGCCGCGCTGCTGCGCCTGGAGCTGCTGCACCTGCTGGCGCTGGCGGTGTCGGTGCCCGCATTCATTGTTCTCATGGGCCGGGTACAGCACCTGTACCGCAGCCTGTACCGGGCCAGCCGCAAGATCAAGAACATCCAGGAGGACGCGCAGCGCGACACGCTGCTGGGCTGCTTCAACCGCCGCTACATCCTGGCCGCCCTGGAGGAGCAGAAACAGCTGGCCGACGAAAGTGGCATCCCGCTGTGCCTGGCCGTGCTCGACATCGACCACTTCAAGCGCATCAACGACGAGCTGGGCCACCTGGGCGGGGACGAGGTGCTGCGCACTTTTGCACGCATTGCGCAGCAGGGTGTGCGGGGGGGCGACCTGTTCGGGCGCTACGGCGGCGAGGAGTTCTTGCTGATCTTCCCTGCCACTTCGCTGCTGCCCGCGCTCAACACCTGCGAGCGGATCCGCGCCCAGGTGGAGACACATGCCTGGAGCGGCCTGCTCAAGGGCCGCGTGACGGTGTCGATTGGTGTGACGCAGTACGTGCTGGGCGAGTCGGTGCTGGAGTTCTTCTCGCGCGCAGACACGGCGATGTACATGGCCAAAGAAGGGGGCCGCAACCAGGTGGTGGTGGAAGAGCCCATCGCCAAGGGGGACTCCCTGCTCTCAGAACACAGCGGCCACGCGTTTTTGTAGTCTGGTCCGGGGAAGACCGCCTCTGCTGTCCTACGTCCCGACCTGCCCCGGCATCAAGTACAGCAGTGCAGTGGTCATGACCAGGTAGCGCAGGAACTTGCCCACCGCCATGTAGGCCAGGCAGGGCCAGAAGGGCAGCTTGAGCCAGCCCGCCACGGCGCACAGCGGGTCGCCCACCCCCGGCAGCCAGCTCAGCAGGCAGGCGCGAGGGCCAAAACGCTTGAGCCAGTTCAGTGCCCGCAGCTCCGTGGCATTGCCGCGTGCCCTGTCCACGGCCCGGTGTGCGCCCAGGCCCATCCACCAGCTCACGCCACCGCCCAGCGTGTTACCCACGGTGGCCACGGCGATGGCGGGCCAGAACAGGTCCGGGTTGAGCTTGACAAGGCCAAACACGGCGGGCTCTGAGCCCATGGGCAGCAGTGTGGCCGACACGAACGACACCACAAAGACCGTGCTCAGGCCAAATTGCGGCAGGGCCAGCCATTCCAGCAGCTGGTGCATCCAGATTTCCATGGGGGGAGTGTAGGGTGCGGCTCCCGGCCGACGGCGATGCGGGGCTCCGGCGCACTGTCCTACAGCAGTCTGCGCTGTCCCGGCATGGGCGAGGGTGCAGGGGTTTTGTAAGGTGCAGCTTGGTCACCCCCGAATCTCGCGACAGGAGTACGCCATGCCCGCCACTGCTGCATCCCCTCAGACCCGCCCGCGCTCCGGCCACTCCGGCAGCTTCGCCCCCTGGCCCCGCGTGGTGGGCTGCGCTGGGGGCATCGCAGCCTTGATGCTGGCGGCTTGTGCGCACCACCCTCAGGCAGTGGTGTCCAATGCCGGGCCCACCGGGTCAGGCAGCCCAGCTGTGGCGATCAACACCGCGCAAGACAGGGCGCTGTGCCGGGACGAGCCCGCCACCCGCGCAGAACTTGGGCGCGCTGCCCACGCGCTGCTGGCCCAGGGCCTGGCGCTGCAAGCCACCTGCTTGGCCCCCGGCGGCTGGGTGGTGCAGGTGCTGGTGGTAGACGGCATGAAGGCCCGTCAGGTGGTGCGGGGGCCGCTGGCCGATGGCCAGGTGGTGGACATGGGGACGCCATCCGGCAGCTTTCAAGCCGGGGCAGCGGCCACGGCGCCGGGCCATTCGCCGGACGTGGTGCACAACCGCCAGTGGCTGCGCGCCCTCATGGCACACCACCAGTTCGACAACCTGCCGGATGCCTGGTGGCATTTTGCGCAGCGCCATGGCGACACCATCCCTGAGCCAGCCGGTGGTGCCGATCTTGCGGCCCGCTAGAACCTGTTCAAAGTCTGTTTTGTGCATCGCCAATGGGGTCCTGCGCGGGGATAGCCAGCGTTGCCGGAACATTTCATTTGCTGAAATTTTGAGCAGGTACAATCCCGCCTCCTTTTTCAGCATTCGCTGTCGCCCCCTCCCGCACCCCTCCCATGCACATCGGCCACATTCCTTTGGCGAACCGGTTGTTTGTCGCCCCCATGGCGGGCGTCACCGACCGGCCGTTCCGCCAGCTGTGCAAGGCGCTGGGCGCGGGTTATGCGGTCAGCGAGATGGTGACCTCGCGCAAGGACCTGTGGAACAGCCTCAAGACCTCGCGCCGGGCCAACCATGAAGGGGAACCCGGGCCCATCGCCGTGCAGATTGCTGGCACCGATGCACCGATGATGGCCGAGGCCGCGGTCTACAACGTGGAACGCGGCGCGCAGATCATCGACATCAACATGGGCTGCCCGGCCAAGAAGGTCTGCAACAAATGGGCGGGCTCTGCGCTGATGCAGAACGAAGCCCTGGCGGTGGAGATTGCCGCTGCAGTGGTCGAGGCTTGCGCGCCTTTCAACGTGCCCGTCACGCTGAAGATGCGCACCGGCTGGTGCCAGGAGCACAAGAACGCCGTCGCATTGGCGCGGCAGTTCGAAAGCGTGGGCATCCAGATGCTCACCGTGCACGGCCGCACGCGCGAGCAGGGCTACAAGGGCCATGCCGAGTACGACACCATCGCCGCCGTCAAGGCGGCAGTGAAGGTGCCCGTGGTGGCCAACGGCGACATCACCTCGCCCGAAAAGGCGCGCGATGTGCTGGCCGCCACCGGTGCCGACGCGATCATGATCGGCCGCGCCGCCCAGGGCCGCCCGTGGATCTTCCGCGAGATCGGCCACTTTCTGGCCACGGGCGAGCACCTGGCGCCACCGCTGGTGGCCGAGGTGCGCCGCCTGCTGCTGGACCACCTGCAAGACCACTACAGCCTGTATGGCGAGCTGACCGGGGTGCGCAGTGCGCGCAAGCACATTGCGTGGTACCTGCGCGCGTTGCCGGGTGGCGAGGCCTTCAGGCAACACATCAACACGATCGAAGACTGCACCACGCAGTGGCAGGCCGTGGCCGACTACCTGGATGCCCTGGGGCAACAGATGGACCGGCTGCCTGCCGCCTCGGGCGTGGACGCAGAACCAGAAGAACAAGAGGGATTGGCTGCATGAGCAAGAAACACATAGAAGAATGCGTGCGCGAGAGCCTGCAGGGCTACTTTCGCGACCTGGGCGGCGAGACGCCCGATGGCATGTACGACATGCTGGTGCGTGTGGTCGAAAAACCGCTGCTGGAAGTGGTGATGACCCATGCGGACAACAACCAGTCGCGCGCGGCCGAATGGCTGGGTCTGAACCGCAACACCCTGCGCAAGAAGCTGGTCGAGCACAAGCTGCTCTGATGCTGTCGTGCTGGTTGCTATCTAATTTATAGCTATTGGCCCTTGATGGACAGGCGCAAGGGCCCTTTTTTATTCAAAACCTCCCCACCACCACTGCCATGAACGCACTTCTTTCCGTCTCCGACAAGACCGGCATTGTCGAATTTGCACAAGCGCTGCACGCGCTGGGCATCAAGCTCTTGTCCACCGGCGGCACCGCCAAGCTGCTGGCCGACAAGGGCCTGCCCGTGACCGAGGTGGCCGAGGTCACCCAGTTCCCCGAAATGCTGGATGGCCGTGTGAAGACGCTGCACCCCAAGGTGCACGGTGGCCTGCTGGCGCGCCGCGAGCTGCCCGAACACATGGCCGCCTTGAAGGAACACGGCATCGACACCATCGACCTGCTGGTGGTCAACCTCTACCCCTTTGAAGCCACCGTGGCCAAGGCCGGTTGCACGCTGGCCGACGCCATCGAGAACATCGACATCGGCGGCCCCGCCATGGTGCGCAGCGCCGCCAAGAACTGGAAGGACGTGGGCGTGATCACCTCGGCCGACCAGTACGAGGCCGTGCTGGCTGAACTCAAGGCCGGTGGCAAGTTGAGCGACAAGCTGCGCTTTGCGCTGTCGGTGGCCGCCTTCAACCGCATCGCCCAGTACGACGGCGCGATCAGCGACTACCTCTCGTCCGTCACGTTCGAAGAAGAAAAACTGTCGGAAACCTACGTGCCTACGCGCACCCAGTTCCCCGGCCAGAGCAACGGCATCTTCACCAAGGTGCAAGACCTGCGCTACGGCGAAAACAGCCACCAGCAAGCCGCGCTGTACCGCGACCTGCACCCCGCGCCCGGCTCGCTGGTCACCGGCGTGCAGCTGCAGGGCAAGGAACTGAGCTACAACAACATCGCCGATGCCGATGCCGCCTGGGAATGTGTGAAGAGCTTTGACGCCGCGGCCTGCGTGATCGTCAAGCACGCCAACCCCTGCGGCGTGGCCGTGGGCCTGGATGCGCTGAGCGCCTACAGCAAGGCCTTCCAGACCGACCCCACCAGCGCCTTCGGCGGCATCATTGCCTTCAACCGCGTGGTGGACGGCCAGGCCGCAGCCCAGGTCAGCAAGCAGTTTGTCGAAGTGCTGATGGCCCCCGACTTCACCGCCGAGGCGCTGGAGATCTTCAAGGCCAAGGCCAATGTGCGCCTGCTCAAGATCGCACTGCCTGCACACGGTGGCAAGACGGACTGGGAACGCGGCCGCAACGCCATGGACGCCAAGCGCATCGGCTCGGGCCTGCTGCTGCAGACGGCCGACAACCACGAGCTGTCGCTCATCGACCTCAAGGTCGTGACCCAGAAGCAGCCCACGCTGGAAGAAATGGAAGACCTGCTGTTTGCCTGGAAGGTCGCCAAGTACGTCAAGAGCAATGCCATCGTTTTCTGCAAGGGCGGAATGACCATGGGCGTGGGCGCTGGCCAGATGAGCCGCCTGGACTCGGCCCGCATCGCCAGCATCAAGGCAGGCCACGCAGGCCTGACCTTGCAAGGTACGGTGGTGGCGAGCGATGCGTTCTTCCCCTTCCGCGACGGCCTCGATGTGGTGGTCGATGCGGGCGCCACCTGCGTGATCCAGCCCGGCGGATCGATGCGCGACAACGAAGTCATTGATGCTGCCAACGAGCGCGGCGTGGCCATGGTCTTCAGCGGCGTGCGCCACTTCCGCCATTGATCCCACCGGCGGCGGGCACCCAACAAAAAGCGGCTTCCAAGGAAGCCGCTTTTTTTATGTCCGTTGTCAGGATGAAGGTGAGGTTCAGGTGCCGAAATTCATCGGCAGCCCCACGTAGTTCTCGGCCAGCGACACCGAAGCAGCGCGTGAGTTCACCAGGTAGTCCAGTTCGGCCTCCTGGATTTTCTGCCCGAATTCGCCGGTCTCGGGAAAGCGGTGCATCAGCGAGGTGAACCACCACGAGAAGCGCTCTGCCCGCCACACGCGGCGCAGGCAGCGGTCGGAGTAGGTGTCGATGCCCACGGCGGACTTCTCTGTGTAGAACTCGGTGAGCGCTGTCCACAGGTAGCCCACGTCGCTGGCCGCCAGGTTCAGGCCCTTGGCGCCCGTGGGCGGCACGATGTGGGCCGCGTCGCCCGCCAGGAACATGCGGCCAAAACGCATGGGTTCGGCCACAAAGCTGCGCAGCGGGGCGATGCTCATCTCCAGCGCCGGGCCGGTGATCAGATTCGCGCGCGCCTCGGGGTCCAGGCGGTTGCCCAGCTCGGTCCAGAACTGGTCGATGGTCCAGTTGTCGATCTTGTCGGTGCTGGGCACCTGCACGTAGTAGCGGCTGCGCGTGGCGCTGCGCATGCTGCACAGCGCAAAGCCGCGTTCGGTGTTGGCGTAAATCAGTTCGTGCGAGACGGGCGGCACATCGGCCAGCACGCCCAGCCAGCCAAAGGGGTACACGCGTTCGTAGGTCTTGAGCAGGTTGGCCGGCGCGCTGGCGCGGCACACGCCGTGGTAGCCGTCGCAACCGGCGATGAAGTCGCAGGCCAGCTCGTGCGTCTGACCGTCCTTCTGGTAAGTCACGCGGGGGCTCTGGCCGTCGAAATCGTGCACCTGCACGTTCTGCGCGTCGTACACGGTGGTCAGGCCTTCAGCTGCGCGCGCGTCCATCAGGTCACGCGTGACTTCGGTCTGGCCGTACACCGTCACGCGGCTGCCGCCGGTCAGGTCGTGCAGGTCGATGCGGTGGCGCGCGCCCTTGAACAGCAGCTCGATGCCGTCGTGCGGCAGGCCCTCGGCATGGGCGCGGGCCCCGACACCGGCCTTGTCCAGCAGGTCCATGCTGACCTGCTCCAGCACACCCGCGCGGATGCGGCCCAGCACGTAGTCGGGGCTGCGCTGTTCGATGATGACGGCGTCAATGCCGGACTTGTAGAGCAACTGGCCGAGCAGCAGGCCGGCGGGGCCTGCGCCGATGATGGCAACCTGGGTACGCATGGTGGGGCAATCTCGTGAAGTTCGATGCTGCCAAGCGTAGGTTGATCTGCGTCAAGAGAGCATGGCGCTGCGGCAGTTGCGTGCGATTGGCGGTCGTGTTGTGCGATCATCGCGCAATGACCATCGTGCAGGCCGCCGCCCCCATCGCCAAGGCAGACTTCATCGAAGGCATGGCCAAAGGCATGGCCGTGCTGGAGAGTTTTGACACCGAGCGCCAGCGGCTCAACGCCACGCTGGCCGCGCAGCGCACCGGGCTCACGCGGGCGGCGGCACGGCGGCATCTGCTCACCCTGGCGCACCTGGGCTATCTGGAGACGGATGGCAGCTACTTCTGGCTGGCGCCCAAGGTGCTGCGGTTTTCCGGCAGCTACTTGGCCTCGGCGCGGCTGCCGCGTGTGCTGCAGCCCACGCTGAACCGGCTGGCGGCGCAGACGCAGCAGTCCTTCTCGGCCGTAGTGCTGGATGGCAACGAGGTGGTGATCGTGGCGCGCAGCGGGGTGTATGGCGCGCCGTCGCGTGTGCTGGCCTATGGCCTGCACCTGGGCGCGCGGCTGCCTGCACACCCCACGTCCACCGGGCGGGTGCTGCTGGCGGCGTTGTCGCCAGTGGAACTCACGCAATGGCTCAAGGGCCACACGCTGCAACGCCTCACGCCCCACACCATCACCCAGGTCGGGCCGCTGCGGCAGGTGATTGCCAAGGCGCGCCGCGATGACTACTGCCTGGCGGTGGAGGAGCACGAGCTGGGCGTGCACGCACTGGCCGTGCCGCTGCGCAACCTGCAGGGCCACACAGTGGCGGCGCTCAACGTGGTGGCGTCGCCCAAGCAGATCGATGAAGGCAGCCTGCAGCGCGACATGCTGCCGCTGCTGCAGGACGCAGCCCGGGAGCTGCGCGGGCTGTTGTGACCACCCTGCCGTCGAAAATATGAACAAAAAAGGCAGCTACCGCGCTATGGGTAAGCGCTGTTAGCTATTGTTTTTATAGTGTTTTGAACACTTCGCGGGCCGCCGCCACGGTGGCGGCAATGTCGTCGGCCGTGTGGGCGGCGCTCACAAAACCCGCTTCGTACAGGGCCGGCGCAATGTAGACCCCCCGGTCCAGCAGGCCGTGAAACAGCTGGTTGAAGCGCGCGCTGTCGGTTTGGAGCACCTGGGCGTAGTTCTGGGGCAGCTCGGGCATCAGGAAGAAGCCGAACATGCCGCCTTCGCTGTCGGTGCTGAAGGGCACGCCTTCAGCCGCCGCCGCAGCGGCGAGGCCATCAACCAGGGAGCGTGTGGTGGCCGACAGTGCGTCGAAGAAGCCCGGCTTCTTGATCTCGCGCAGCGTGGCCAGCCCGCAGGCGGTGGCCACGGGATTGCCCGACAGCGTTCCGGCCTGGTACACGGCGCCCAGCGGTGCGAGGTTCTCCATGATGGCGCGTGGCCCGCCAAAGGCTGCCAGGGGCATACCGCCGCCAATCACCTTGCCCAGCACGGTGAGGTCCGGCTTGAAGCCCGGGATGCTCTTGGC
Source organism: Acidovorax sp. GW101-11A03 (assembly GCF_059424825.1). Lineage (NCBI taxonomy): Bacteria > Pseudomonadati > Pseudomonadota > Betaproteobacteria > Burkholderiales > Comamonadaceae > Acidovorax > Acidovorax sp. GW101-11A03. Next base: position 63,480 of record NZ_JBWKZU010000014.1, read on the forward strand.
GTATACGCTCTGGGCGCTGCCCAGCGCCACGCGGAAGCCCGTCATGACCTCGTCGAGCACCAGCAGCGCGCCATATTCGGTACACAGCTCGCGGCAGCGCTTCATGAAAGGCACGCTTGCGCGCACCAGATTCATGTTGCCCGCGATGGGCTCGATCATCACGCAGGCCAGTTCCTTGCCGTGCAGGGCAAAGGCTTCTTCGAGCTGGGCGACGTTGTTGTATTCGAGCACGATGGTGTGCTGCACCACCTCGGGCGGCACGCCCGCGCTGGTGGCATTGCCGAAGGTGGCCAGGCCCGATCCGGCCTTGACCAGCAGCGAGTCGGCGTGGCCGTGGTAGCAGCCTTCGAACTTGATGAACTTGCTGCGGCCCGTGGCGCCGCGCGCCAGGCGGATGGCACTCATGCCCGCTTCGGTGCCCGAGCTGACGAGGCGGATCATCTCCATGGAGGGCACGAGGCCCAGGATCTCTTCGGCCAGTTCCACTTCACGCTCGGTGGGGGCGCCAAAGCTGAAGCCTTCGAGCGCGGCGCTTTGCACGGCTTCGAGCACGGCGGGGTGGCCGTGGCCCAGGATCATCGGGCCCCAGGAGCCGATGTAGTCAATAAAACGCTGGTCGTTGGCGTCCCAGAAGTAGGCGCCCTGGGCGCGCTTCACAAAGCGGGGCGTGCCGCCCACGGCCTTGAAGGCCCGCACGGGCGAGTTCACGCCGCCGGGGATCAGCGCCTTGGCGCGTTCGAACAGGGGGATGTTGAGATCAGTGCTTGGTGTCATGGGGGGGCATCACAAAGCCTTCCAGGGCCTGTGCTTCGTCGATCGGAGTCTCTTCTTCTTCGTCCACGCCGGGCTCGCCGTCTTCGGGCTGGGCCCAGAACATGCGGTCGGGCACGATGTGGCCCATGCCGGGGCGAAAGCCGGCGTCCAGGCAGCGGTCCAGGTAGCTCAGCGCCTCGCTGGTGGCTTCGCCCAGGTCGTTGCCTGCCGCCACCAGGGCGGTGAGTGCGGCCGAGAGGGTGTCGCCCGCGCCTGCAAACGTGGCATCAAACAGCTCGAACTTGCCGCTGCCCAGCACAGTCTGGGGAGAAGCCAGCACGTTCTCGACAAACTGTTCGGGCAGGGGGATGCCGGTGACCAGGGTGTAGGGCACACCCATTTCAGACGCAGCCCGGGCGATGTCGCGGGCCGTGGGGTTGCGCTCGCCGCTCCAGTCGGGCAGCAGCCAGCGCCACAGCGTGCTGTGGTTTCCAACCAACACTGAGGTCTGGGGCAACAACAATTCGCGGAAGGCGTCCAGGTACTCGTCGATCAGCTCGTCGCGCCACCAGGAAAGGTTGGGCATGTAAGCTATCACCGGGACTTCGTCATAGTCCGTAGTTATTTCGGCGATGGTGCTGATGTTCTCGGGGCTGCCCACGAAGCCGACCTTGATGGCCTGGACCGGGAGGTCCTCCAGCACGGCCCGGGCCTGCTCGGCCACGGCCTCGTCGTCAAAGCCGAAGTGGTCAAAAATCTCTGCCGTGTCGCGGGCGTAAGCGCCTGTGACCACGGCAATCGGGTGCCCGCCGACAGACGCAATGGTGGTGATGTCGGCGGTCAGCCCGCCTGCGCCGCTGGGGTCGCTGGCATTGAAGACAAGCACACAGGCAGGGCTTGCTTCCTCCGCACCGTCATCGTCGATCTCTGTGATTTCTGAGGGGGGAGGAGACGCTTTGATGGTCATGGACCAGATCCTGCTTGAGGGGGGCACCGAAGCCGCAGCCCATGGAGATGACTAGATACAATCGTTGCATTCTATGTGAAGGCCCTTTAAGCTGTGACCGACTCTAAAACTTGGATGTGTTTGATTTGCGGCTGGATTTATGACGAGGCAGAGGGGTCCCCTGAGCACGGCATTGCACCCAACACGCCCTGGGATCAGGTCCCCATGAATTGGACCTGCCCTGAATGTGGCGCCCGCAAGGAAGATTTCGAGATGGTTCAGATCTGAGACGCCCCGGCACCACTTGCTGCGGCGTTGTTTATTTTCTCCATCGGGAGCAGTGACAATTGACTACAACAGGCGCATCTTTCAAAGTGCTCGTGGTGGATGACAGCAACACCATCCGTCGAAGCGCCGAGATTTTTCTCAAGCAGGGGGGGCACGAAGTCTTGTTGGCAGACGACGGCTTTGATGCTTTGGCCAAAGTCAACGATTACCAGCCTCAGCTGATTTTCTGCGACATCCTCATGCCCAAGCTCGACGGGTACCAGACCTGCGCCATCATCAAGCGCAACGCCCGTTTTGCAGATACTCCGGTGGTGATGCTGTCCTCCAAGGACGGCGTGTTCGACAAGGCGCGCGGGCGCATGGTCGGCTGCCAGGAATATCTCACCAAGCCATTTACCAAAGACCAGCTGTTGCAGGCAGTTCAACAGTTTGGCAATTCCCAACAAGGAGCCATGTAATGCCCATTCAGAAAGTATTGGTCGTCGACGACTCGAAGACCGAGTTGATGTTTTTGACGGACCTGCTTCAGAAAAAAGGCATGCAAGTCCGTACTGCAGAAAATGCCGACGAAGCCTTCCGCCGCCTCGCTGAAGAAAAGCCCGACCTGATTTTGATGGACGTGGTCATGCCCGGCCAGAATGGTTTTCAGCTCACGCGTGCCATTACCCGCGACCCGCTGTATGCCGATGTGCCGATCATCATGTGCACCAGCAAGAACCAGGAAACCGACCGTGTCTGGGGCATGCGTCAGGGCGCGCGCGGCTATATCACCAAGCCGGTGGATCCCGCCGAATTGCAGGCAAAAATCGACGCTCTGAACTGAGGCTGCGGCGCGCTCATGGCCAACCGCGAAGCCCTGCGAGAGCTGCAGACCCGACTTGCCAGCCGCCTGCAGGCTGCAAGAACCGAAGGGACCTCTGTGTCATCCTGGCTGGCTGTCGAGTCCGCCGGGAGTTTCTACTTGTTGCCCCTGGGGCAGTCCGGGGAGATTTTCCCCTGGGCCTCCGTCCAGGCTGTGCCCTACACCCAAAGCTGGTTTCTGGGCGTTGCCAACCTGCGTGGTGGGCTGGTGGGCGTTGTGGACCTGGCGGGCCTGCTGGGATCGGCAGCGCCCCGCACCGAACAGGCCCTGGCCGAGTCCAGCCTGCTGGCCTTCAATGCCGCGCTGGATGTCAACGCGGCATTGCTGGTGGACCGCCTGGCGGGTCTGCGCGGAACCGACGCCTTTGTGTCGTCCGAGCCACCGGCTGAAGATGCGCCCAGCTTCTTCGGCACCACCTATATCGATTCCAGCGGCACACGCTGGCAGGAGCTGAACCTGCAGATCCTGTCCCAACATCCCGCATTCCTGAGCATCAGTGCTTGAGTTTTTCTGTAAGGCTGCACCATGTCCGTCGTCAATCAATTTGGAAAACTGTTCAACCGGAAACCCGCTACGCCGGATGCAGGCGCAGCCGCTGGCACGGCGGACGATGGACAGGATGTCCTGGCCACGGGCGCCCTGGATGGCGCGCAGTTGCGTGATGCCTATCAGGCAGAGGCCATGAACAGCGTTCAGGGGGACCCGGATGGTGGTTATCCCTCCGAGCTGGCAGCTTCGGAAACGGACGAGGAGCTGATCTCCCTGCCCTTGCTGGGCCGGTCTACGGCCGCAGGCCACCAACGCCGTCTGCTGGCCCTGCTGCTGGTGGGTGTGTTGGTGCTGGGTGCGATTGCGTTCTGGGTGCTGCAGCAGGCGGACCGCTCCGCGCAGCAGCTTGCCGCTACCGGTCAATCGCTGATGCAGTCGCAGCGTCTGGCCAAGTCGGTGTCGCAGGCTCTGGTGGGCAGCCCCCAGGCCTTTCCGGATGTGGTGGAAAGCTCGGGCGTGCTGGCGCGCAACGTGCGCGCCCTGAATGCGGGTGACAGCGAGCTGGGTGTGCAGTCGCTGGGCGAGCCGTTCAAGCCCGATCTGGATGCCGTCAATCCCTTGATGGAGCGCGCCGAGCGCAACGCCAGTGTGGTGATGGGCCAGCAGAAGATCCTGACCCAGGTGGGTGACGCTCTGCGCACCATCAACCGCCAGTCCTCCGACCTGCTGGAAATCGCCGAAACCGTGTCCTCGCTGAAGCTCCAGCAGAATGCCCCGGCCGCTGAAATTTCTGCCGCTGGTCAGCTCGTGATGTTGACCCAGCGTATCGGCAAGTCGGCCAACGAATTCCAGACCATGGAAGGCGTGAGCCCCGAGGCCGTGTTCCTGCTGGGCAAGGACTTGAACTCGTTCAAGGAAATCGCCCAGGGCCTGCTGGACGGCAGCCCGGAACTGCGCCTGGCCGCCACCAAGGACGCCCAGACCCGCGAACAACTCGAAGCCCTGGTCAAGCTCTACGAACAGACCCGTACCCAGGCCAGCGCCATTCTGGGCAACCTGCAAGGCCTGGTGTCTGCCCGTGAAGCGCAATCCGCCATCATTGCCGACAGCGAACCGCTGCGCCGCCAGCTGGAAGGCCTGCAAAGCAAGCTGTCTGCCCAGACCGGTCTGGGTGCCGGCCAGTTTGCCGCCCTGGCACTGGCAGGTCTGTTCGTGCTGCTGTGCGGTATCGGCATTTCGCGCGTGCAGCTGCTGGACAGCCGGGGCCGCCAAGCGGCTGCCGAAACGCAGCAAAAGGACGCCAAGCGCCAGGAGCAGGAAGCCAAGCGCGTCAACGACGCCAACCAGGCTGCCATTTTGCGTTTGATGAACGAACTGCAGTCGGTTGCTGAAGGTGACCTGACGCAAGAAGCCACGGTGACCGAGGACATCACGGGCGCCATTGCCGACTCGGTGAACTACACGGTGGAAGAGCTGCGCCAGCTGGTGGGCAGCGTGCAGAACACGGCAACTCGTGTGGCGCAGACGACGGCGCAGGTGGACAACACCTCCACCGAGCTGCTGGCCGCATCGACCGAGCAGCTGCGCGAAATTCGCGAAACCGGCCGTTCCGTTCTGGACATGGCAACCCGAATCAACGAAGTGTCCACACAAGCCCAAGAGTCGGCCACTGTGGCCCGCCAATCGCTGCAAGCTGCCGACTCGGGTCTGCAGGCCGTGCAGAACGCCATCGGTGGTATGAACTCCATCCGCGACCAGATCCAGGACACCTCCAAGCGGATCAAGCGCCTGGGCGAGTCGTCGCAGGAGATCGGTGAAATCACCGAGCTGATTTCCGACATTACCGAGCAGACGAACGTGCTGGCGCTGAACGCAGCCATCCAGGCAGCATCCGCTGGTGAAGCCGGTCGCGGCTTCTCGGTGGTGGCGGAAGAAGTGCAGCGCCTTGCTGAACGTTCCGCAGACGCTACGCGCCAGATCTCGGCACTCGTGAAGGCCATTCAGACCGACACCCAGGATGCCGTGGCCGCTATGGAGCGCTCCACGCAGGGTGTGGTGGAAGGGGCCCGCCTCTCCGACTCAGCCGGTACCGCACTGACCGAAATTGACCGCGTGTCGCGCCGCCTTGCTGAACTGATTGAGCAGATTTCGTCTTCGACTTCCCGCGAAGCCGTTCTGGCCAACGAAGTGGCCGACAACATCCAGCACATTTTTGCGGTGACCGAGCAAACGGGTGAAGGTACCCGCACCACGGCACAACAGGTGCGTGAGTTGTCGCACATGGCCGAAGAACTGCGCCAATCGGTGGCACGTTTCAAGATCGCCTGACAGCAGTAGTCATCAACCAGCTGGCTCATTGCAGCCGGGGACAAATCCATGTCATCTATTGATGCCAACAATGCACCGGCCGCAGAAGGGACCCAGGGAGATCAGGACCTGGGTCCTTTGGCTTGGGTGCTTGACGAACTGCGTAAGTCACTCGACGGTGCGGTCAAGGCCATGCGCCGCTTTGTGCGCGATGCGGAGGTCGCGCGGGAATCCGATCTGGCGGCCCTGGATGCGGGTGCTCTGCGCATTGCGCGCCAGCAATTGCACCAGGCCTGTGGTGCGCTGGAGATGGTGGGCATGGGCCCGCCAGCCCTGGTGCTGCGCTCCATGGAGTCGGCCGTCCAGAAGTTTGTGCAACGGCCTGAAACCTGCAGCGACGATGCTGCGGCCGTGATCGAGCGCGCAAGCTTTGCGCTGATTGAGTACCTGGAGACCGTGCTGGCAGGCAAGTCGGTGTCTCCGGTCGCCCTGTTCCCACAGTACCGTGATGCCCAGGCTCTGGCGGGCGCTGACCGTGTACACCCCGCAGACCTATGGCCTGTGGAGCGTCGTTTCCGCGAGCCTGAAGGGACGGTGACCCTTGCGCCATTGCCTTATGGCCCCGAGGCGCGGGCGCGGCTGGATGCGGCCGTTCTGCGCATCGTCAAGTCCGGCGATCTCCGGGCTGCGCTGAACCTGCGCGACACCTGTCTTGGCTTTGTGGCGGCCCAGACGGACCGCCAGGCACGCGCCTTCTGGAAGATCTGCGCGGGCTTCTTCGAGGCATTTGGTTCCGGTTTGCTGGCGCCTGACGTGTACGTCAAGCGTGTGGCCTCGCGGGTGCTGATGCAGTACGCGACCCTGGCCAAGGGGGATCCCACCATCGCCGACCGCCTGGTGCAGGATCTGCTCTTTTTCTGCTCTCAGGCCAAGGCGTCCGAGCTGCCTGCTGAGGCAGCGCCTTCGCTGCGCGCGGTGCGCCAGGCGTTTTCCCTGGACCGTTTCAAGCCCGTTGATTACGAAACCGCCCGCTTCGGGCGTTTTGATCCAGCAGTGCTGGCGCAGGCGCGCAAGCGCATCGCGTCGGCTACCGAGACCTGGTCAGCGCTGGCTGGTGGAGATCGCAACAAACTCAAACCGGCGGCAGACCAGTTCAGTCTGGTGTGTGATTCGCTGAGAAAGTTGCACCCCGGTAGCGAAAACCTGGCCCAGGCGCTGACGCGGGCGATGGAGTTCACCACCCGCTCGGGTGAGCCGCCCTCGGCCGCCTTGGCGATGGAGGTGGCAACCTCGGTGCTGTACCTCCAAGCCGCGTTTGAAGAGCTGGATGCGGCCGACGACCAGATGGAGTCGCGAGCGACCCGCCTGGCTGAGCGCCTGGATGCAGTGACTGCGGGAGCCGAACCCGAGCCTCTGGAGCCCTGGATGGAAGAGCTGTACCGCAGGGTCAGCGACAACCAGACCATGGGCAGTGTGGTGGACGAGTTGCGTTTGACCTTGGGCGAGGCCGAGAAGGCACTGGATCAGTTTTTCCGCAATTCGCAGGACACGGCCGTATTGGCCACGGTGCCCGGGCACTTGGCCCAGATGCGCGGCGTGTTGTCGGTGCTCGGGTTGGACCAGGCTTCCCTGGCGGTGGTACGCATGCGCGACACGGTGGAGCGCCTGCTCATCAACGAAGTGCCCGAAGAAGGTCGCCAGGCTGTTTTCGAGAAGCTCGGCAACAGCCTGGGTGCGCTGGGTTTCCTGATCGACATGCTGAGCTACCAGCGCACGATGGCGCGCAAGCTCTTTGTCTATGACGAGAACCTTGGCGAGTTGCGCATCCTCATGGGCAAGACCCGTGCGCGCGCATCGGATGCCATGGAGGAAGCGCCCGCCAAACTGGAGGAGCGCACAGACACTCTGGTGCCTGACGTGTTGCCGCGTTTCCCTGTGCCAGAGCCGGTCAGCGAACCCACGGACTTTGCCCCCATCCTGGATCTGGGGGCTGCCCCAGCCAGCGAGCCCGTGGCTCCGGCAGAGCCTGAAAGCCTCGCTCCGGACATTTCCTTCGATGTGGCGGCACCTGCTACACCCGCGTCGGCTGTCACTGCTGCGGAGGCCCCCGCCTCCACGGCCAAGGCGGCTGTGCCCGATGTGGAAGATGAGCTACTGGAAGTTTTCCTGGAAGAAGCACGCGAAGTGGTGGTCAACGGATTGGCCGCCACCGACCTGCTGCAGGAAGAGCCTGGCAATCTGAGCGAACAGACCACCTTGCGCCGTGCCTTCCATACGCTCAAGGGCAGTTCTCGCATGGTGGGCCTCAACGACTTTGGCGAGGCCGCCTGGTCGATGGAACAGATCCTCAACGCCTGGCTGGCTGAACAGAAGCCCATGCAACCGGGTTTGTTGACACTGTCCTCGGACGCCTTGCGGGCCTTTGGCCGATGGGCCGACGACATTGCGGCAGGCCGTGCAACTGGCTGGGACCCCGAGTCCTTCCGCAAATCCGCAGATGCCATGCGCCTGGATGGCACGCTGCTGCCTCTGGTGGTGCCCTCCGAGAGTGGTGAGCCCCTGGCGGCTGTTTCGGAGATCGATGCCCTGGTGGAGCTGGAGCCCGAAACGGCCAGCGTGCCTGCCGGTGCCGTGGTGGTCGAAGCGGCCGAGGCCCCTGAGGATGATCTGGGTCTGATGGACTTCCAGGCGACCGAAATTTCGGAGCATGTCCCTGAACCGCCTGCGCCCGTTGCACCTGAACTGGCCGCTGCACCTGGCGTGGCAGAGGTGGCCGAGGACATTGATTTCTCCGTCTTCACCGCCGCCCTGAATGCAGACTCGGCCCCAGCGCCCGTGGTGGATCCGTCCAGCGCCGATTTCGTGCTCGACCTGGAGTTGCCCGATCTGGACCTGCCCGATGTGGCGCCTGTTGCCGAGGTTGCGGCCGTGGCCGCCGCACCGGAGCCGCTGCTGGACGCTCCGGTCGAAGCGTCCGCTGTGCCTGAAGCAGAAGTGAGCGCAGCCCCAGAAGCCGCCGTACCCGCAGACATCGACGCTGAAGTGCCAGAGGCATCGGATGCTCTGGCGTCGCTGGATGTCGAAGCCCTGGAACGGTTGCTGGAAGCAGAGTCCGCAGCGGCTGCTGCGGAGGCGCCGGTGGTGGCTGAGGCCCATGAGGCGGCTGCACCTGCCGATGTCGAGCTGGACTCTGAAATGGCCGAGCTTCTGGACGCCCTGCCGCAAGAGGACAGCGGCGCCAGTGACGATGCGGTCAAGGTGATTGATACCCTGCGCATCAGCATCCCGCTGTACAACGTCTATCTGAACGAGGCCGACGAATGGTCGCGCCGCCTGGTGACCTGTCTCCAGGAGTGGTCGCTGGAGCTGCATGAGCCCCTGCCCGACGTGGCGGTGGCGCTGGCACATTCGCTGGCGGGAAGTTCTGCCACGGTCGGTTTCACCGCCCTGTCGGAGTTGGCTCGGGCACTGGAACACGCGATGCAGCATGTGCAGCTGCAATCCGGTGGCACGCAGGAGCAGGCCCAGGCCTTCATGGGTGCGGCCGAAGACATCCGCCGCCTTCTGCACCAATTTGCTGCGGGTTTCCTCAAGGAGCCCAACGAGGAGGTTCTGGAGCAGCTGCGCCAGATCCTGGAAGCCGAGGTGGTTCCCACCCTGTCGCCGCCCGAAGAGGATGCTGCCGAAGCCTTCCCGATCGAGATGGTGGAGCCTGTGGCCACCGAGCCAGTGTCGGTGTCGGAACCCGCGCCCGCCATGGAACCAGCCGACGAACCCGAGGCGTTTGCCGAGGCGACGCTGGAGCCTGCACCGCTCATCATCCCGCAGGGCCATGTGGCGCCCGCGCTGTCGGTGGTGGCCCACGATCAGGACCAACTGATCGACGACGCGATCGCCCACGCCGTGGCGCTGTCTCCGGATGTGGATGACGACATCGATGCGATTGACGTCATCGACCCCGACCTTTTCCCGATCTTCGAGGAAGAGGCTGCCGAGCTGTTGCCCCAACTGGGGGGCGCCCTGCGCCAATGGGCTGCACGGCCCGACAACCTGGGTGCCCGCAGCGAAGTGCTGCGCGCCTTGCACACGCTCAAGGGCAGCTCGCGACTGGCTGGTGCCATGCGCCTGGGCGAAATGGCCCACCGGCTGGAGTCGGCCATCGAGCAGCTCGATGCCGAGACCGTCACCGCCGACCAGATCGACCCCTTGCAGGGCAGTTTTGACGGTCTGCAGGCAAACTTCGACGCCCTGCGTGCCATTGGCCAGACGCCTGCCGACACGGTGGTCACACTGCCCGTCGAAGCCGCCCATGGCCGTCCGGATGTCGCAGAACAGGCCACGGCGCCTGCTGCAGCTGTGGCGGGTGCCGCTGCGGCCGCACCAGCCGCTCCGGCGGTCCGGCTGCCCGGCCCGTCGCAACTGGCGCCCTTGCGTGTGGCCGCCAGCCAGTCGGTGCGTGTGCGAGCCCAGTTGCTGGACCGCCTGGTGAACCAGGCGGGCGAGGTGATGATCAGCCGTTCGCGCCTGGATGTGCGCCTGGGGCAGTTCCGCAGCTCGCTTTCCGACCTTTCGGGCAACCTCGACAGGCTGCGTCAGCAACTGCGCGACATCGAGGTGCAGGCCGAATCGCAGATGCAGTCGCGTCTGGCCTTGTCCAAGGATTCGGCCGCCGGTTTCGACCCGCTGGAGTTCGACCGCTTCACCCGTGTGCAGGAACTCACCCGCATGATGGCCGAGTCGGTCAACGACGTGGCCACGGTGCAGCGCAATCTGCAACGCGCCATGGAAGGCGCGGAAGACGATTTGATCGCCCAGGGCCGTCAGGCGCGTGAGCTGCAGCGCGACCTGCTGCGCACCCGCATGGTGGAGTTCGAAGGCATTGCCGAACGCCTCTACGCCGTGGTGCGCCAGGCTTCCAAGGAGACCGGCAAGCAGATCAAGCTGGACATCACCGGCGGCTCCATCGAAATGGACCGTGGCGTGCTGGACCGCATGACCCCGGCGTTCGAACACTTACTGCGCAACTGTGTGGCCCATGGCATCGAAGATCCCGAAGTGCGGGTGGCGGCGGGCAAGCCTGCCTCCGGCACGATCACCGTGGATCTGCACCACGAAGGCAACGACGTATCGGTGGAGTTCCGCGACGACGGCGCGGGCCTGAACCTGCCGCGCATCCGCGAAAAGGCCCTGTCTCAGGGCATCGTGGAACCCGGTGTGGAACTCAGCGATGCCGAGGCCGCCAACCTGATCTTCATGCCGGGCTTCTCGACGGCATCCGAAGTGACCGGCCTGGCTGGACGCGGCATCGGCATGGACGTGGTGCGTGCCGAAATCAACGCCCTGGGGGGGCGCATCGAGACCTCGACTGAGGCTGGCAAGGGCGCGGCGTTCCGCATGGTGCTGCCTTTGACGACGGCGGTGACGCAGGTGGTGATGCTGCGCACTGGCGATCTGGCGGTGGGCGTGCCTGCCAACGTGGTGGAAATCGTGCGCCGCACCTCTGCGGCCGACCTGGAGGAAGCCTACCGCACCGGCGTGTTTGACGACGGGATGGAGAAGGTGCCCTTCTTCTGGTCCGGTGCCTTGCTGCAGGCGTCTGCGCGCAGCCATGAGCCCGCAGGCAAGACCCGCCCCGTGGTGATCTTCCGCAGCGCAGCGCAGCGTGTGGCCATGCATGTGGACGAAGTGCTGGGCAACCAGGAAGTCGTGGTGAAAAACCTCGGCCCCCAGTTGTCCCGCCTGCCAGGCCTGGCCGGGATGTCGGTGCTGGCCTCGGGTGCCGTGGTGCTGATCTACAACCCGGTGGCGCTGGCCACGGTGTACGGCGATCAGGTGCGCGCTGCCAGTGTGGGCATGGCGCCTGCCCCGGAAGCGGTGGAAGGTGGCACTGGTGGTGGCAAGCAGGTGGTCTCGCCCCAGTTGGCGGGCACCAGCCAGGTGCCGCTGGTGCTGGTGGTGGACGACTCCATCACCGTGCGCCGCGTCACGCAGCGCCTGCTGCAGCGCGAAGGTTACCGGGTGGCCCTGGCGGCCGACGGCCTGCAGGCCCTGGAGCGGCTGCAGGAGGAGCGTCCGACCGTGGTGCTGTCCGACATCGAAATGCCCCGCATGGACGGCTTCGACTTGGCGCGCAACATCCGTGCAGACGGTGCGTTGCGCGACCTGCCGATCATCATGATCACCTCGCGCATCGCCGAGAAGCACCGTGAGCATGCGATGGAGCTGGGTGTGAACCACTATCTGGGCAAGCCGTACTCGGATGAGGAGCTGCTGAGCCTGATCCAGCACTACGCCCGCATCGCGGCAGCGGCCGAGGCCTGAAAGACCATGTGCAACACCCACAGCCCCGTCCTTCACCGGCGGGGCTGTGGTTTTTTGGGGTGCCATGTTTCCGTGATGGGTGGCGCTATGGCAGGTGGTGAAGCGCGTCCATGGGCTGATTCGCCGCAGCCCGCCTTTCGCAGATGGCAGGTGTGCTGATGGACCCGGCAGAGCTGTCGCACACTGCCGATCCTCGCTTGCTGGCGTGCCTGGCCTTTGCGGCCAGGGAGCGTGCCTCCGATCTTTTTCTGCTGGCGGGTGCCCCGCCCACCATCAAGCGGCAGGGCGCGTTTGCGCCGATTGCCCAGCAGGTGCTGTCGGCGGACGACGTGCGGCAGATGGCTTACTCCATCTTGCGCGATGCCCAACGGCAGGAGTTCGAGACCACCATGGAGTGCGACCTGTCGTTCCAGACCCCCGAGGGCGAGCGTTTTCGCGTCAATGTGCACCGCCAGCGTGGACAGGTGGGCATGGTGATACGGCATGTGATTGCGCAGATACCCGACCTGCAGACGCTGGGCCTGCCCCCGGTGCTGCAACAACTGGCGTTTCTCAAAGGTGGTCTGGTGCTGACGGTAGGGGCTGCGGGTTCGGGCAAGACCACCACGCTGGCCGCATTGCTGGACCACCGCAACACCCACGCGGGCGGGCATATCCTGACCGTGGAAGACCCGATTGAGTATCTGCACACCCACAAGAAGTCGCTGGTCACCCAGCGCGAAGTAGGGCTCGACACGCTGTCCTATGACGAGGCCCTGCGGCGGGCCATGCGCGAGGCCCCCAATGTGATCCTGATCGGCGAGATCCGCGACCGGGCCACCATGCAGCACGCGCTGCACTATGCCGAGTCCGGGCACCTGTGCGTGTCCACCCTGCATGCCAACAACGCTAACCAGGCGGTGCAGCGCATCCTGAATTTTTTCCCCGAGGATGCCCACCGCCAGCTGCTCATGGACCTGTCGCTCAATCTGCGCGCGGTGGTGGCCTTGAGGCTCGTCGCAGGGCTGGCCGGGAGCCTGGTGCCCGCCACAGAGATCATGTTGCTGACCCCCTACGTGGCCGAACTGATCCAGAAAGGCCAGATTGACGAACTCAAGACGGCCATCACCCGCAGCGGGGAGCAGGGCATGTGGAGCTTCGACCAGTCCCTGTTGTCCATGGTCGAACTGGGTGTCATCTCACCCGCAGAAGCGATAGCCAATGCCGACAACCGCACCGATGTGCGTCTGCGCCTGCGGCTCGCAGCCGGTGCCTCGCTGGGTGGCGAGGGCATGCAGATGTCGCCTGAGGAACCACCACAGGGCGACCCGCCGCCCGTGGCGCATCGCTAATGCACGGCGGCGGCCTGCTTCAATCCGCAGAGCCGTGTGTTACTACCCTGCAGCCGTTTTCACCACGGCATACCGCTCCAGCGTGCGTTGCCGTGCGGCATCGTGCTCCACCACAGGCAAGGGGTAGGTGGCTCCCAGGTGCACACCCGCTTCCTGCAGCTCCAGGGGGAGCGCCAGCCAGGGGGCGTGGAGTGCCTTGGTCGGGAGCGCTGCGAGCTGGGGCAGGTAGCGGCGGATGAATTTGCCCTCCGGGTCGAACTTCTCGCTTTGGCTCACCGGGTTGAAGATGCGGAAGTAGGGCTGGGCATCGCACCCACTGGAGCTGGCCCACTGCCAGCCGCCATTGTTGGCGGCCAGGTCGAAGTCATTGAGGTGGGTGGCAAAGTAGGCCTCACCCCGGCGCCAGTCGATGCCCAGATCCTTCACTAAGAAACTCGCCACCACCATGCGCAGGCGGTTGTGCATGTAGCCCGTTTGGTTGATTTGCGCCATGGCGGCATCCACCAGCGGGTAGCCGGTGCGGCCTTCGCACCAGGCGGCAAACAGGGCGTCGGCTTCGGGGCCGGTTTCCCACTGAATGGCGTCGTAGGCGGGTTTGAAGCTGTGGCCCACCACATGGGGGTGGTGGTGCAGGATCTGAAAGTAGAAGTCGCGCCAGATCAGCTCGCTCAGCCATGTCGCGGCGCCGGGGTTGCCTGCCTGTGCCAGCCCGTGCGCGGTGCGCGCCAGCACGCGTGGCGAGATGGTGCCAAAGCGCAGATGCACGCTGAGGTAGCTGGGGCCTTTGACGGCGGGAAAATCGCGCGCATGGTCGTAGCGCTCGATGCGGCCCAGAAAGTCGTCGAACAGCTGCTGTGCGCCACGGGCGCCGGTGGGCAGCCCGGGGGCTGGCGAAACACTGGTCTCGAACCCCAGCGACGCCAGTGCGGGCACGGGTTGGCAGTGCGCCTGGGGGCGCGGCGCCAGGCGGTGTGCGTGGCGCTCTACCGGGTAACTTTGGAGCTGGAAAGCGTCGATTTTCTTGAGCCAGGCGTTCTTGTAGGGCGTGAACACGCTGTAGGGGTTGCCGGTCTGCGTCAGCACCTCGCTGCGTTCAAAAATCGTGTGGTCCTTGAAGGTGTGGAACGCCTTGCCCGCAGCAGCCAGGCGGGTGCGCACCAGGCTGTCGCGTGCCAGTGCCTGGGGCTCATCATCGTGGTTGGCAAACACGGCCTGCACGCCCAGGCTCTGCGCCAGGGCCGGGATCGCCTCGCTGGCCACGGCATGCAGCACGATGAGCCCGCCCTGCGGGTGGCCACACAGGGCGCGCAGCGAGGCATCCAGTTCCTCCAGCGACGCGAGGATGAATTCCACCCGCCGGTCCCTGCGGGGCAGGCCGTCCAGAATCTCCCGGTCCAGCACGAAGGCGCAGTGCACCTGCTTGCACTGCGTCAGCGCCCGGTACAGGGCGGCGTGGTCCGCAGTGCGCAGGTCGCGGCGGAACCAGACAAGGCCGCTGAGGTAAGTAGACTCGGAAGGTCCGCAAGGCCTGGAAGAGGGCGCCATGTTCACCGTTAAAATTGAGGAATGTCTTTCGATTCTGCGCCCATCAACCTGACGCATCACTTCCTGATTGCGATGCCCGGCCTGGAAGATGAGTCTTTTGCGCGCAGTGTGGTCTACCTGTGCGAGCACAGCGAACGTGGCGCACTCGGGCTCATCATCAACAAGCCCTCCGACATCACCCTCAAAAGCCTGTTTGACAAAGTCGATTTGTCGCTGCGGCGCGAAGACCTCACCCGGGAGCCCGTCTTCCAGGGCGGCCCGGTGCAGACCGAGCGTGGCTTTGTGCTGCACGAACCCATGCTCATGGACAAGGCCGAGACCGACGAATCGGCTTATGCCTCCACCATGACCATCCCCGGCGGGCTGGAGATGACCACCTCCAAGGACGTGCTTGAAGCCCTGTCCACCGGCGCCGGGCCGCGCCGCGTGCTCATCACGCTGGGCTACTCGTCCTGGGGCGAGGGGCAGCTCGAATCGGAGCTGGCCGAGAACGCATGGCTGACCGTGGCGGCGGATTTGTCGGTGATCTTCGACACCCCCGTGCCCGAGCGTTACGACCGGGCCTTGTCGCTACTGGGCCTGAAGGCCTGGATGCTGTCGCCCGAGGCGGGGCACGCATGACCGGTTCGCCCGTTCAGTCGATCCTGCCGCCAGCCGTTCCTGCGCATTTCCAGACCTTTCTCGCTTTTGACTTTGGCCTCAAGCGCACAGGCGTGGCGTCGGGCAACCGCATGCTGCGCAGCGCCACGCCGCAACGCACCATCCAGGCCGAGGGCGATGCCCGTTTTGCCCAGGTGGCCGAGCGCATCAAGGAATGGCAACCCGACGCGCTGGTGATCGGCGTGCCCTACCACCCCGACGGCGCGAGCCACGAGAACACCCAGCGCGCGCTCAAATTCGGCCGCCAGCTGCGCGGCCGATTCGGCTTGCAGGTGTTCGAGGTGGACGAACGCTACAGCACCACTGAAGCCATCGCCGGTGGTGCCAAGGATGCCGATGCCGCCTCGGCCTGCATCATCCTGGAACAGTTTTTGAGGAATCTCCCATGACCACCCCATCCCCCGGAATGTCCGGCAGTCTGGTGCTCGACGCCGAGGCGCTGTACCGCGAGCTGCTGCGCGGCGTGCGCAGCATGCTCACCCCCACCACGCGCCTGGCGGGCATTGCCTCGGGCGGCGCCTGGCTGGCCGAGCGCCTGCAAAAGGACCTGGGCCTGGAAGGCCCCGCCGGTGTGCTCTCGTCGGTGATGCACCGCGACGACTTCGCCCAGCGCGGCCTGTCGGCCAGCGCGCAGACCGCGCTGCCGTTTGACGTGAACGGCGCCGACGTGCTGGTGCTGGACGACGTGCTCTACACCGGCCGCACCATCCGTGCCGTGCTCAACGAGCTGTTCGACTATGGTCGCCCTGCCAGCGTGCGCCTGGCCGTGCTGGTGGACCGGGGCGGGCGCGAGTTGCCCGTGCAGGCCGACTTTGCCGCCGCCCGCGTGGCCCTGCCTGCCGCCCAGTCGCTGGCCCTGGCGCGCGACGACAGCGGCATCTTCCAATTCCAAGTCAAAGAGGCCTGACCGTGCTGCACAAGCGCAATCCCCAACTCAACGGCAACGGCGAACTCATCCACCTGCTGTCCATCGAAGGGCTGCCGCGCGACATCGTCACGCACATCCTCGACACGGCGGCCAACTTCGTGAGCGTGAACGACCGCGAAGTGAAGAAGGTGCCCCTCTTGCGTGGCAAGAGCGTGTTCAACCTGTTCTTCGAGAACAGCACGCGCACCCGCACCACCTTCGAGATCGCGGCCAAGCGCCTGTCGGCCGACGTGCTCAACCTCGACATCGCGCGCAGCTCGGCCAGCAAGGGCGAGTCGCTGCTCGACACCATCGCCAACCTCTCGGCCATGGCGGCCGACCTGTTCGTGGTGCGGCACAGCGAGTCGGGCGCGCCCTACCTCATCGCGCAGCATGTGGCGCCCCATGTGCATGTGATCAATGCGGGCGACGGCCGGCATGCCCACCCCACGCAGGGGCTGCTGGACATGTACACCATCCGCCACTACAAGAAGGACTTCAGCAACCTCACTGTGGCCATCGTGGGCGACGTGCTGCACTCGCGTGTGGCGCGGTCCGACATCCATGGCCTCACCACGCTGGGCTGTGCCGAAGTGCGCGTGGTGGGCCCGCGCACCCTGGTGCCGTCCGACATGGCGCAGATGGGCGTGCGCGTGTGCCACACGCTCGAAGAAGGCATCAAGGATGCCGACGTGGTCATCATGCTGCGCCTGCAGAACGAGCGCATGAGCGGTGCGCTCTTGCCGTCGAGCCAGGAGTATTTCAAGAGCTTCGGCCTCACGCAGGAAAAGCTGCAGCTGGCCAAGCCCGACGCCATCGTCATGCACCCCGGCCCCATCAACCGCGGCGTGGAGATCGACTCCGCCGTGGTCGATGGCAAACAAAGCGTGATCCTGCCGCAGGTCACCTTCGGCATCGCCGTGCGCATGGCCGTGATGTCCATCGTTGCTGGTAACGAAGCATGATGCTTGGAATGAATGCTCCTGTTTTCATAGCTGCTAGCGCATGTCAGATGCGCGCAAGCAGCCCATTTGGCTTGAAATCATGAAGATACTGATCCAGAACGGCCGCTTGATCGACCCCGCTTCGGGCCTCGACCAGACCTGTGACATCGCGATTGCCGCAGGCCGCATCGTGGGTGTGAACCGCGTGCCACCCGACTTCGCGCCCAAGCGCGTGGTGGATGCCACTGGCTGCATCGTGCTGCCCGGCCTGGTGGACCTGGCCGCGCGCCTGCGCGAGCCCGGCCACGAACACGAAGGCATGCTCGAATCCGAGATGGCCGCCGCCGTGGCCGGTGGCGTGACCAGCCTGGTCTGCCCGCCCGACACCGACCCCGTGCTCGACGAGCCCGGTCTGGTCGAGATGCTCAAGTTCCGCGCCGAGAAGCTGCACCAGTCGCGCCTGTTCCCGCTCGGTGCGCTCACCCGCAACCTGGCGGGCGAGGTGCTCACCGAGATGGCCGAGCTGACCGAGTCCGGCTGCGTGGGCTTTGGCCAGGCCGAAGTGCCGCTGGCCAGCACCCAGGTGCTGCAGCGCGCGCTGCAGTACGCCGCCACCTTTGGCTACACCGTGTGGCTGCGCCCGCAAGAGATGCATCTGGGCAAGGGCGTGGCCGCCAGCGGCCCGCTGGCCACGCGCCTGGGCCTGTCGGGCGTGCCCGTGGCGGCCGAGACCATTGCGCTGCACACCATCTTTGAACTGCTCAAGACCACGGGCGCCCGCGTGCACCTGTGCCGCATCAGCAGCGCTGCGGGTGTGGACCTGATCCGCCGCGCCAAGGCCGAGGGCCTCAAGGTCACGGCCGACGTGAGCATCAACTCGCTGCACCTCACCGACGTGGACATCGGCTTCTTCGACAGCCGTGCACGCCTGTCGCCACCGCTGCGCCAGCAGCGCGACCGTGACGCACTCAACGCCGCGCTGGCCGACGGCACCATCGACGCCCTGGTGTCCGACCACACGCCCGTGGATGAAGACGCCAAGACCCTGCCGTTTGCCGAGGCCGAGCCCGGCGCCACGGGGCTGGAGCTGCTGCTGTCGCTCGCGCTCAAGTGGTCGCGGGACAGCGGCGTGCCCTTGCAGCGCGCGCTGGCAGTGGTCACAGCCGAGCCCGCACGCGTGCTGGGCAACGCGCTGGGCACCTTGCAGGCCAGCGTGGGCCAGATCGTGGAAGGCGGCGTGGGTGACCTGTGCATCTTCGACCCGCAGGCCGCGTGGACCGTGCAGGACGATGCGCTGCGCAGCCAGGGCAAACACACCCCCTTCTCGGGCTACGAACTGCCCGGCCGCGTGCGCATGACGCTGGTGGGTGGCCAGGTCGCCTTTGATCGAGGCTGAGGTGGTGCGACGCTGCGAGGCCCTGCGGTGAAGTCTTTGCGTGCCAGCTGGCGTTTGCTGCGCCTGCTCGGCCACATCGTCAAAGGGCTGGCCATCGTGGCGCTGCGGTTTCCTGCGCTCTCGCCCGACCAGCAGCACGCCCGCGTGCAGGCGTGGTCGCTGGAGCTGCTCGCACACGCCGGCATCCGCCTGCGCATCCTGGGCCAACCGCCCGTCGCCGGGCCGGTGATGCTGGTGGCCAACCACATCTCCTGGCTCGACATCCCGGTGATGCACGCTGCGCGCCACTGCCGCTTTGTCTCCAAGTCCGACGTGCAGGGCTGGCCGCTGATCGGCACCCTGGCCACGGCCGCAGGCACGCTCTACATCGAACGCAGCTCGCGCCGCGACGCGCTGCGCATGGTGCGGTCCATGCAGGAGGCGCTGGAGCGCGGCGAGGTGCTGGCCGTGTTCCCCGAAGGCACCACGGGCGATGGCCGCGAGATGCTGCCTTTCCACGCCAACCTGCTGCAGGCCGCCGTGGCCGCGCAGGCGCCGGTGCAGCCCGTGGGCCTGCGCTTTGCCGACCAGGCCACGGGCGCTACCAGCTTTGCGCCCAGCTACATCGGCGACGAAACCCTGGTGGGGTCCATCTGGCGCACGCTCAGCGCCCCGCCCATCGAGGCCGTGGTGCACTACGGCCTGCCCCAGCTGGCGGGTGAGCGCGACCGGCGCACCTGGACGCAGCACCTGCACGACACCGTGGACCAACTGCGCAAGGCCTGAGCCACTTCGCTGAGGCGCTGTGCGCCAGCGGGTTCCTGTCCACGCTGGTTTCGGTGCGCAAAAGCGTGCATATTGCACGTTTGTGGCTGCGTGGGCCGCGCATCCCACGCCAACGCCGCGCAATTTCCCGTATCGTCCGCGACTTTCGGCCTGCCAGCGCATGCAAACGCATTGGCAGGCCCATCCACATTGCCGGGAGGGCACCATGAACCTGATCGAACGCACCAAGAGCATTCTTCTGCAACCCAAGGACACTTGGGCCACCATCGATGGCGAGAGCACCGATGTGGCCACGCTGTTCACGCGCTATGCGATGGTCCTCGCGGCCATTCCCGCCGTGTGCGGTTTCATCGGCATGTCGCTGATCGGCTTTGGGGGCTTTGGCGTCACCATCCGTGTGCCCTTTGTCTCGGGCCTGATGAACATGGTCATTTCGTACGTGCTCAGTCTCGTCGGCATCTTCGTGCTGGGCCTGATCATCGATGCGCTGGCGCCCACCTTTGGCGGCCAGAAGAACCAGATCCAGGCGGTGAAGGTGGCGGTGTACGCCAGCACGGCGGCCCTGCTGGGCGGCATCTTCAGCCTGCTGCCCGCGCTGTCCATGCTGGGGCTGCTGGCGGCGCTGTATTCCATCTACCTGCTCTATACGGGCCTGCCCGTGCTCATGCGCAGCGCGCCCGAGAAGTCGGTGGGCTACACCGTGGTGGTCATCGTTGCCGCCATCGTGATGGGCGTGGTCATCGGTGCCGTCAGCGCGCTGTTCATGCCGCGCAGCGGTGCGCTGTTTGGCGGTGCCGGGGCCCCGGCCATCACCATGAACACGCCCGGCGGCAAGGTGTCCATCGACACGGCGGGCCTGGAAGCTGCGGGCAAGAAGATGGAAGAAGCCGCCCGCAAGATGGAAGAGGCCCAGAAGAGCCAGGACCCTGCCGCCATCGCAGCTGCCACGGGCGACGCCGCCAAGGCCGCTGCGGGCATGCTGGGCGGCGGCCAGGCCATTGCGGCGCAGGCGCTCAAGGCGGCCCTGCCCGAGAAGCTGGCGGGCCTGCCGCGCACCGGCTTTGACGTGCAGGACGGCGCGGCCCTGGGCCTGCCCACCAGCCAGGCCAGCGCGCAGTATGGCAACGACGACAAGCAGCTGCGCCTGGAGATCGTGGACATTGGCGGCCTGGGCCAGATGGCCGCGATGGCCATGGGCATGGCACAGGGCGAAAAAGAAGACCAGACCAGCGCCGAGAAGACCTGGCAGGAGGGCGGCCGCACGCTGCACACCCGCTACGAGAAGGACGGCAGCCATGCAGAGTTCAAGACCATCCTGAAGAACGGCCTGGTGGTCAGCATCGAGGGCGACAAGATCGGCGTGAAGGAGCTGCAGGGCCTGATGTCGCAGCTGGACCTGAACGGGCTGGAGGGGCTGCAGCGCAAGGGCAAGTCCTGAGAAGGTGCGAACGAACCCGCCATGCCCGCTCGTCGTTGCAAATGCTCGCCATAGCCCGAGCTATGGCTGCGCTTTGCGCCTAGATCGAGCGCGTTTTGGCGGCCTGCTCGGGCCCGCCGGATTCATTCACACCTTCTAAATTCGCACGGCTCGCGTATTCGTGCACGAGGGCCGACGGCTGTCGGCTTTTTTCTTTGCTGCCTGCGGACGGTGGCTGGGTGGCTGGCGATAGACTGGCCTGGGTCATCCATTTCTCCCGCTTCGCTCCATGCTCCCCCTGTCTTTGTACCAACGAGTCCTGGGCCCCGCCTACCAGCGGCTGGCGCCCGCGCTGGCGCGGTTCCATGGCCTTTCGGGCCCGCACCGGTTGGTGGGCCAGGTGCAGGTCGAGGCGCCCGCCACCTGGCCGGGCCGTGTGCTGGCCTGGGCCCTGGGCGCGCCCCAGCGCGCGGTGCAGGGGGCGATCACCTTCGAACTGCAGGCGCGCCCCGATGCCGAGGTGTGGACCCGCCGCTTTCCTGCCCAGACCATGCAGTCCACCTTGCGCGAGGCCGCAGGCCGGGTGGTGGAACACCTGGGGGCCGCGCGGCTGACCTTTGTGCTGCATGAGGCCGATGGGCGGCTGGTGATGCAGTTGCAGCAGCTGCATTTCTGCGGCATCCCGTGCCCCGCATGGTTGTGCCCAGAGGTGGTGGCCGAAGAATCCGGGGTGGGCGATGCGTTGCACTTTCGCGTGTCGGCCACCGTGCCCGGCGTGGGGCGCGTGGTCAGCTACCAGGGGCACTTGCTCGTGCCGCCGGGCGCGGCCGGGGTAGAGCTAGGGGCGCCCGCATGATCGTGGTGTTTGACGGGCAGTGCCTGCTCTGCAATGGCTGGGTGCAGTTTCTGCTGCGGCATGACCGGTCTCAGCGCATCCGGTTTGTCTCCATCCAGAGTGCCGTTGGGCAGCAGTTGCTGGCACGGGCGGGGCTGCGGGTCGAAGGCCTGCAGACCCTGCTGGTCATCGACGGCGAGCGCAGCTGGCAACACACGGCCGCCATCCTGCGCGTGCTGCATGCCCTGGGCTGGCCGTGGCGGCTGGCCTGGGTGGGCTGGCTGGTGCCCGCCCCGCTGCGCGACGCGCTGTACCGCTGGGTGGCGCGCAACCGCTACCGCATCTGGGGCCGTTCTGCCACCTGCATGCTGCCAGCGCCCGAGCACCGGGCGCGGTTTCTGGAGCAGGATGCAAACCTTTGATTGCTATATAAATAATAGCTATCAGCGCTTGATGGACGCGCGGTAAGCCCTGTTTTTATTCAAATCTTGGTGCGGATTCGCGGGGAAAGGTGACCACATGGTCCACCTGCGCGCGGATGCCGATCCACTCGCCCAGCGCGTGGTCGTGGTGGCTGGGCACATGGGCCAGCAGGGTGTGGCCGCTGGCCAGGCGCAGGGTGTACAGAAACTCCGAACCCCGGAACGACTTGCGCACGATCTGCGCCTGCACCGGCGCATGGTCGTCGTGCACGATGTCGTCGGCGCGCAGCAGCACGTCGCAGGCGCCGCCGGGGTAGCTGCCGGGCAGCGGGCATTCGTCCAGGTCGGTCAGCTCGCCCAACGGGGTTTGTGCCACCACGTTGTCGCCGCGCTGCTCCAGTGTGGCGGGGGCGAACACGCCGTGGCCGATGAAGTCGGCCACAAACCGCGTGGCAGGGCGGTGGTACAGGGTGTAGGCGTCATCCCACTGGTGCAGATGGCCCTCGTGCATCACGCCGATCACATCGCCAATCGCAAACGCCTCGAACTGGTCGTGCGTGACGAACAAGGCCGTGGCGCCTGCAGCTTTCAGGATGCCGCGCACCTCGTGCGCCAGGCGCTCGCGCAGGTCCACATCCAGGTTGGAGAAAGGCTCGTCCAGCAGCATGAGCTGCGGGCGCGGCGCGAGCGCCCGTGCCAGGGCCACCCGCTGCTGCTGCCCGCCCGAGAGCTCGTGCGGGTAGCGGTGCTCGCTGCCTTCCAGCCCCACGAGCTTCAGCACCTCAGCCACGCGGGCAGCCTGCTCAGCCTTGGGCAGCTGGTGGATACCAAACGCCACATTGCGGCCCACCGAGAGGTGTGGGAAC
>NZ_JBWKZU010000015.1:0-84867 GCF_059424825.1 Acidovorax sp. GW101-11A03
GCTGGACCCGAAGGACTACCAGCTGGCGACCGACGCTGCGCGCGCGCAGCTGGCATCGGCCACCACGCAGCGTGACCTGGCGGCGGCAGACCTCAAGCGCTACCAGACCCTGAAAGACCAGAATTTCATCAGCGGTGCCGAGCTGGAGCGCCGCGAAGCCACGCTCAAGGCCGCGCAGGCCACGCTGGACCAGGCGCGCGCCCAGCTGTCGTCGCAGGGCAACCAGGCGGCCTACACCACGCTGGTGGCTGATGTGTCGGGTGTGGTGACCGGCATCGATGCCGAGCCGGGCCAGGTGGTGGCTGCGGGCACGCCCGTGGTGCGCATTGCCCAGGACGGGCCGCGCGATGTGGTGTTTGCAGTGCCCGAGGACAAGGTGGCGCAGATTGCCGTGGGCTCGGAAGTGGCTGTGCGTGGCTGGTCCGGTGGCGCCACGCTGGCGGGCGCGGTGCGCGAGGTGGCGGCCAGCGCCGATGCGGCCACGCGCACCTACCAGGTCAAGGTGGCTATCGACAGCGCAGAAGCCCCCGCGCTGGGCGCCACCGTGTACGTCACGCCCAAGGCACTGAGCCATGCGGGCATCCCGGCCATCAAGCTGCCCACCAGCGCGCTGCGCCAGGAGGGCCAGGCCACGGCCGTTTGGGTGTATGACCCGGCCAGCAGCAGTGTGAAGTCGCAGCCGGTGCAGATCGCCACGGCCGACGGCAACGAAGCCGTGGTGGCGGCGGGCCTCACGCCCGGCATGCAGGTGGTGGCGACGGGCGTGCATGTGCTCTCGCCCGGGCAGAAGGTGATGGTTTATCAGCCAAAAACGGCTTCTCCGCCCGCTGGTAAAGCGAAAGCAGCTCCTGAATTGGTAGCAAACCCGGCCTCGGCTGCCAACTGAGGGCCACGCATGTCACAACAACAACCCAAAGAGGGGTTCAACCTCTCCAAATGGGCGCTCGACCATCCCGCGCTCACCCGCTACCTCATGGTGGTGTTGATGCTGCTGGGCTTTGCCGCCTATTTCCAGCTGGGGCAGGACGAAGACCCGCCGTTCACCTTCCGTGCCATGGTGGTGCGCACCTACTGGCCTGGCGCCACGGCGCAGCAGGTGGCCGAGCAGGTCACCGACAAGATCGAGCGCACGCTGCAGGAGGTGCCTTACGCCGACAAGATCCGCAGCTACTCCAAGCCCGGCGAGTCGCAGATCATTTTCCAGATCAAGGACTCGTCCAAACCCGGCGATGTGGCCAACGTCTGGTACACCGTGCGCAAGAAGGTGGGCGACATGCGCTACACCCTGCCGCAGGGCATCCAGGGGCCGTTCTTCAATGACGACTTTGGTGATGTGTACGGCGTGATCTATGCGCTGGAGTCGGAGGGCTTCAGCTACGCCGAGCTCAAGCAGTTTGCCGATGATGTGCGCCAGCAGCTGCTGCGCGTGCCCGATGTCGCCAAGGTCGAGCTGTTTGGCGTGCAGGATGAAAAGGTTTTCATCGAAATCTCGCAAAAGCGCCTGTCGCAGCTGGGCCTGGACATGAACCAGGTGCTGACCCAGCTGGGCCAGCAAAACGCGGTGGAAAGCGCTGGTGCCATCCAGACCCCGCAGGACCAGGTGCAGGTGCGGGTGCAAGGCCAGTTCAATGCCGTGGAAGACCTGGCGGCCATGCCGATCCGGGGTCCCTCGGGTGCGCAGCTGCGCCTGGGCGATATTGCCGAGGTCAAGCGCGGCTATGTGGACCCGGCCACCGTGAAGGTGCGCCACCAGGGCCGCGAGGTGATTGCACTGGGCGTCTCCATGGCCAAGGGCGGCGACATCATTGCGCTGGGCAAGGCGCTGCACACCGCCACCGACCGCATCGGCGGCACGCTGCCAGCGGGCGTCAAGCTCGTGAACGTGCAGGACCAGCCCAAGGCCGTGTCCACCTCGGTGAACGAGTTCGTCCGGGTGCTGATCGAGGCCGTGGTCATCGTGCTGGCGGTGAGCTTCATCAGCCTGGGCTTTCACAAGCGGCCGGGCAAGAACCCGCTGTGGAAACGCTGGTACATCGACCCGCGCCCCGGCCTGGTGGTGGGCATCACCATCCCCATGGTGCTGGCGGTGACCTTTCTGGCCATGTGGTACTGGGGCATCGGCCTGCACAAGATTTCGCTGGGCTCGCTCATCATTGCGCTCGGCCTGCTGGTGGACGACGCCATCATTGCCGTCGAGATGATGGTGCTCAAGCTCGAAGAGGGCTACGACAAGGTGCGCGCCGCCACCTTTGCCTACGAACTCACAGCCATGCCCATGCTCACGGGCACGCTGATCACGGCGGCCGGGTTCTTGCCCATCGGGCTGGCGAAGTCCACTACGGGCGAGTACACGTTTGCGATTTTTGCCGTGACGGTGATCGCGCTGGTGCTCAGCTGGATCGTGTCGGTGTACTTTGTGCCGTACCTGGGCACGCTGCTGCTCAAGGTGCCGCCGCATGTGCTGGCCGCGCAGGCGAACAAGGGTGTGACGGACGACCCGCACGAGGTGTTCGACAGCCCGTTCTACCGCACCTTCCGCCGTCTGGTGGACTGGTGCGTGCAGCACCGCTGGCTCACCATCGGCGCCACCATCCTCACCTTTGCGCTGGGCATTGTGGGCATGGGCAAGGTGCAGCAGCAGTTCTTCCCGGATTCGAGCCGGCCTGAAATCCTGGTGGACATCTGGTTCCCCGAGGGTACGTCGTTTGCGGGCAACGAAGAAGTTACCAAGCGCGTGGAGCAGCGCCTGCTGGCTGAGCCCGGCGTGACGGCCGTGAGCACCTGGGTGGGCTCGGGCGTGCCGCGCTTCTACCTACCGCTGGACCAGGTGTTCCCGCAAAGCAACGTCTCGCAGTTCATCGTGCTGCCGCAGGATCTGAAGCTGCGCGAATCGTTGCGCGTGAAGCTACCCTCCTTGCTGGCTGAGGAATTCCCCGAGGTGCGCGGCCGTGTCAAGCTGCTGCCCAACGGGCCGCCGGTGCCGTACCCGGTGCAGTTCCGTGTGGTGGGGCCGGACCCGCTGGTGCTGCGCGAGCGCGCCGACGAGGTGAAGGCGCAACTGCGCCAGAACCCCGACATGCGCGGCGTGAACGACAACTGGAACGAATCGGTGAAGGTGCTGCGCCTGGAAGTGGACCAGGCCAAGGCGCGCGCTCTGGGCGTCACCAGCCAGTCGATTGCCCAGGCGTCCAAGACCATCCTCTCGGGCACGCAGGTGGGGCAGTTCCGCGAGGGCGACAAGCTCATCGACATCCTGCTGCGCCAGCCGCTGGACGAGCGCAACGCCATCACCGACATTGCCAACGCGTACCTGCCCACGGCCTCGGGCAAGTCGATCCCGCTCACGCAGATCGCCAAGCCCGTGTTCACCTTGGAGCCGGGCGTGATGTGGCGCGAAAACCGCGACTACGCCATCACGGTGCAGGGCGACGTGACCGAGGGCCTGCAGGGTGCCACGGTGACAGCGGCTCTGCAGCCAGCGCTGCAGAAGATCGAGGCGCAATGGCGCGCCTCGGGGCAGGGCGCTTACCGCATCGAAGTGGCGGGGGCGGTGGAGGAAAGCTCCAAGGGCTCGGCCTCGATTGCGGCCGGCTTGCCGGTGATGCTGTTCATTACCTTCACCCTGCTCATGCTGCAGTTGCACAGCTTCAGCCGCGCGATGCTCGTCTTCCTGACCGGGCCGCTGGGCCTGGCGGGGGTGGCGGCGGCGCTGCTGGTGCTGAACCGGCCCTTCGGGTTTGTGGCGTTGCTGGGCGTGATTGCGCTCATGGGCATGATCCAGCGCAACTCCGTGATCCTGATCGACCAGATCGAACAGGACCGCGCCCGGGGCGTGCCTGCGTGGGACGCGATCGTCGAGTCAGCCGTGCGCCGCCTGCGCCCCATCGTGCTCACGGCCGCTGCGGCGGTGCTGGCCATGATCCCGCTGTCGCGCAGCGTGTTCTGGGGGCCGATGGCGGTGGCCATCATGGGCGGGCTCATTGTGGCCACCGTGCTCACGCTGCTGGCGCTGCCTGCCATGTACGCCGCCTGGTTTCGGGTCAAACGGCCCACGCCAGAGGTTCTTGGAGGGGTTTGATTCCCACCCAGCCCGCATCAGGGTAAAATAGAAGGTTGACCGATTTCACGCAGGCGGCAGCTGAGGTTGCCGCCTGTTTGTTTGTTGTAGAACCGCGCGGGTGGCGAAATTGGTAGACGCACCAGGTTTAGGTCCTGACGCCAGCAATGGTGTGGGGGTTCGAGTCCCCCCCCGCGCACCACCCATGTGAGACTTTGCGGAACACGGCGCTGCTGCGCTGCAGCCAGCACGATCCACATTCATAAGAGGAATAGCCATGGCCGTTACTGTTGAAACCCTTGAGAAGCTCGAGCGCAAGATTACGCTGAGCGTGCCCGTCACCCTGATCCAGTCCGAAGTCGATACGCGCCTCAAGCGCCTGGCTCGCACTGTCAAGATGGACGGTTTCCGTCCTGGCAAGGTCCCCATGAACGTGGTGGCCCAGCGTTATGGCTACTCGGTGCAGTACGAAGTGCTCAACGACAAGGTCGGTGAAGCCTTCGCCGTGGCTGCCAACGAAGCCAACCTGCGTGTGGCCGGCCAGCCCCGCATCACCGAAAAGGAAGGCGCTCCCGAAGGCCAGGTGACTTTCGACGCCGTCTTTGAAGTGTTCCCCGAAGTCAAGATCGCCGACCTGTCGGACGCCGAAGTCGAAAAGCTGTCGTCCGAAGTGACCGACTCTGCCATCGACAAGACCATCGACATCCTGCGCAAGCAGCGCCGCAGCTTCGCCCAGCGCGCCCTGGACGCTGCCGCCCAAGACGGCGACCGCGTGACCGTGGATTTCGCCGGCAAGATCGACGGCGAACCCTTTGATGGCGGCAAGGCCGAAGACTTCCAGTTCCTGGTCGGCGAAGGCCAGATGCTCAAGGAATTCGAAGACGCAGTGCGCGGCATGAAGTCGGGCGAAAGCAAGACCTTCCCCCTGGCTTTCCCTGCCGAATACCATGGCAAGGACGTGGCCGGCAAGACCGCCGACTTCCTCGTGACCGTGAAGAAGATCGAAGCGGCCCACCTGCCCGAAGTGAACGACGCACTGGCCAAGTCGCTGGGCATCGCCGACGGTTCCGTGGACGGCCTGCGCGCCGACATCAAGAAGAACCTGGAGCGCGAAGTCAAGTTCCGCCTGCTGGCCCGCAACAAGCAAGCCGTGATGGACGCCCTGGTGGCCAAGGCTGAGCTGGATCTGCCCAACGCCAGCATCCAGGCTGAAATCGCCCGCCTGCTGGAAGGCGCTCGCGCCGAGCTGAAGCAACGCGGCATCAAGGACGCCGACAAGGCCGAGATCCCTGAAGACGTGTTCCGCCCCCAGGCCGAGCGCCGCGTGCGCCTGGGCCTGGTGCTGGCCGAGCTGGTGCGTGCCAACGAACTGCAGGCCAAGCCCGAGCAGCTCAAGGCCCATATCGACGAGCTGGCTGCCAGCTACGAGAAGCCTGAAGACGTGGTGCGCTGGTACTTCGGCGACCGCCAGCGCCTGGCCGAAGTCGAAGCCGTTGTGATCGAAAACAACGTGACCGAATTCGTGCTGGGCAAGGCCAAGGTGGTCGAGAAGACCGTGTCGTTCGACGAACTGATGGCCCAACAGGGCTGATGGGTCTGGCCGGGCGGTTGGTTGCCTAACTGCCCGGTTGTTGCCGTCACACAGGGGCTTGTGCTTTCGTGCACAGGCCCCAATTCATTTCTGAGTACAGTACCTGCTTGACTGGAGAAAACATGAGCGCATTGGAAACACAAGGCCTGGGCATGGTCCCCATGGTCATCGAGCAGTCGGGCCGTGGTGAGCGGTCCTATGACATCTACTCGCGCCTGCTCAAGGAGCGCGTGATTTTTCTGGTGGGTCCGGTCAACGACCAGACCGCCAACCTGGTGGTGGCGCAGCTGCTGTTCCTGGAGAGTGAGAACCCTGACAAGGACATTTCGTTCTACATCAATTCACCCGGCGGCTCGGTGAGCGCTGGCATGGCGATTTTTGACACCATGAACTTCATCAAGCCCGATGTCTCGACCCTGTGCACGGGCATGGCGGCCAGCATGGGTGCCTTCCTGCTGGCGGCCGGCGCCAAGGGCAAGCGTTTTGCACTGCCCAACTCCAAGGTCATGATCCACCAGCCGCTGGGTGGCATGCAGGGCCAGGCCACCGAGATCGAGATCCACGCGCGCGAGATCCTCAAGACCCGCGAGCAGCTCAACAACATCCTGGCCGAGCGCACGGGCCAGTCGCTGGAAAAAATCCAGCGCGACACCGAGCGCGACTACTTCCTGTCGGCCGACGAGGCCAAGGAATACGGCCTGGTGGACCAGGTGATCAGCAAGCGCTCCTGATCGCCACACGCTCGCACAGCGGCGTTTTCCCCCGGGGAAGACGCCGTTTTTTATTTGGTTATCATCCCGACAACTTTCCGTACGTAACAAGGCATTGCCCCCATGGCCGAGAAAAAAGGCTCTTCCAGCGAAAAAACCCTTTACTGCTCTTTCTGCGGCAAAAGCCAGCATGAAGTGAAGAAGCTGATCGCCGGTCCGTCGGTCTTTATCTGCGACGAGTGCATTGACCTGTGCAACGAGATCATTCGCGATGAACTTCCGGCTGGTGACCTGGCCCGTGAAGGCCGCAGCGACCTGCCCACACCGGTAGAGATCAAAAACAACCTCGACAACTACGTGATTGGCCAGGAAGTGGCCAAACGCACGCTGGCGGTGGCGGTGTACAACCACTACAAACGCCTGCGCCACAAGGACAAGGCCCACAAGGACGATGTGGAGCTGTCCAAGAGCAACATCCTCTTGATCGGCCCCACGGGCTCGGGCAAAACGCTGCTGGCTCAAACGCTCGCGCGCATGCTGGACGTGCCCTTTGTGATGGCCGATGCCACCACGCTGACCGAGGCGGGCTATGTGGGCGAGGACGTGGAGAACATCGTCCAGAAGCTGCTGCAAAGCTGCAACTACGAGGTCGAGCGTGCCCAGCGAGGCATTGTCTACATCGACGAAATCGACAAGATTTCGCGCAAGTCGGACAACCCCAGCATCACGCGTGACGTGTCGGGCGAGGGCGTGCAGCAGGCGCTGCTCAAGCTCATCGAGGGCACCATGGCCAGCGTGCCGCCGCAGGGCGGGCGCAAGCATCCCAACCAGGATTTTCTGCAGATCGACACGACCAACATCCTGTTCATCTGCGGCGGTGCGTTCGCGGGCCTGGAGAAAGTGATCGAGAACCGCACCGAAGCGTCGGGCATCGGTTTTGGTGCATCGGTCAAGAGCAAAAAGCAGCGTTCGCTGACCGAGGTGTTCACCGAGATCGAGCCCGAGGACCTGATCAAGTTCGGCCTGATCCCCGAACTGGTGGGCCGCATGCCCGTGGTCACCGCGCTGGCCGAGTTGAGTGAAGACGCGCTCGTGCAGATCCTGACCGAGCCCAAAAACGCGCTGGTCAAGCAGTACAGCAAGCTGTTGTCGATGGAGGGCGTAGACCTGGAGATCCGCCCTGCAGCACTCAAGGCCATTGCCCGCAAGGCTCTGGCTCGCAAGACTGGCGCGCGGGGATTGCGTTCGATCCTGGAGCAATCGCTGATCGGCACAATGTTCGACCTGCCCAACACCAGCAATGTTGAAAAGGTGGTGGTGGATGAATCCACCATCGAAGAAAACAAGCCGCCGCTGCTCGTCTACCGCGAAGCGGCCAAGAAGGCCTGAAATGACCGGAGCGGGCGCCCTGTTGCTGCCCCTTGCACCATCAACCCTTGCGCCAGTACGGCTGCGCGCAAGGGTTGAAAATCCCCACATGTGGAGCCACTTCCACAGAGCACTTTGAGGATTTCCATGTCCGGACATACCCCCCTGCCAGCCACCCCCATTGACCTGCCACTGTTGCCATTGCGCGATGTGGTGGTGTTCCCCCACATGGTGATCCCGCTCTTCGTGGGCCGTCCCAAGAGCATCAAGGCGCTTGAGATGGCCATGGAGGCCGATCGCCGCATCATGCTGGTTGCCCAGAAGGCTGCCGCCAAGGATGAACCCTCGGTGTCGGACATGTTCGACGTCGGTTGCGTATCCACCATCTTGCAGATGCTCAAGCTGCCTGACGGTACAGTGAAGGTGTTGGTGGAGGGGCAGCAGCGCGCGCTGGTGACCTCCATTGACGACACCGAAACGCATTTCATGGCCACCGTCACGCCGGTCGAGGCCACGCCCGAGGCGAACAAGCCCAGTGAGATCGAGGCCCTGCGCCGAGCGGTGATGCAGCAGTTTGACCAGTACGTCAAACTCAACAAGAAGATTCCGCCCGAGATCCTCACATCCATCTCCAGCATCGACGATCCCGGCCGCCTGGCCGACACCATTGCCGCGCACCTGCCGCTCAAGCTGGAGAACAAACAGGTGGTGCTGGACCTGTCGGACGTGAAGGCGCGCCTCGAAAACCTGTTCGAGCAGCTCGACCGCGAGGTGGACATCCTCAATGTGGACAAGAAGATCCGGGGCCGCGTGAAGCGTCAGATGGAGAAGAACCAGCGCGACTTCTACCTGAACGAGCAGGTCAAGGCCATCCAGAAGGAGCTGGGCGAGGGCGACGAAGGTGCTGACATCGAGGAGATCGAGAAGAAGATCAAGCTCGCCAAGATGCCCGCCGAAGCGCGCAAGAAGGCTGAGGCCGAACTCAAGAAGCTCAAGCTGATGTCGCCCATGTCCGCCGAAGCGACCGTGGTGCGCAATTACATCGACGTGCTCACAGGCCTGCCCTGGAGCAAGAAGACCAAGATCAAACATGACCTGGTGAATGCCGAGGGCGTGCTCAACGAAGACCATTACGGCCTGGACAAGGTCAAGGACCGCATCCTCGAATATCTCGCGGTGCAGCAGCGTGTGGACAAGGTGAAGGCCCCCATCCTGTGCCTGGTGGGGCCGCCGGGTGTGGGCAAGACCTCGCTGGGCCAGTCGATTGCCAAGGCCACGGGTCGCAAGTACGTTCGCATGGCCCTGGGTGGCATGCGCGACGAAGCCGAGATCCGTGGACACCGCCGCACCTACATCGGCGCGCTGCCGGGCAAGGTGCTGCAGAGCCTCTCCAAGGTGGGCACGCGCAATCCGCTGTTCCTGCTCGACGAGATCGACAAGCTGGGCACGGACTTCCGGGGCGATCCATCGAGCGCGCTGCTCGAGGTGCTGGACCCCGAGCAGAACCACACCTTCGGCGATCACTATGTCGAAGTTGACTTCGACCTCTCCGACGTGATGTTCGTGGCCACGTCCAACTCGATGAACATCCCGCCCGCTTTGCTGGACCGGATGGAGGTGATTCGCCTGTCGGGTTACACCGAGGACGAAAAAACCAGCATCGCCATGAAGTACCTGCTGCCCAAGCAGCTCAAGAACAATGGCGTGAAGGACGAGGAACTGCTGATCACCGAAGCCGCCGTGCGCGACATGGTGCGGTACTACACAAGGGAGGCGGGCGTGCGCTCGCTGGAGCGCGAGCTCTCGAAGATCTGCCGCAAGGTGGTGAAGGGCCTGCAGCTCAAGAAGCTCACGCCCCAGGTGGTAGTGACAGCGGACAACCTGCCCGACTTCCTGGGTGTGCGCAAGTACACCTATGGCCGCGCCGAGTTGCAAAACCAGGTGGGGCAGGTCGTGGGCTTGGCCTGGACCGAAGTGGGCGGTGACCTGCTGACCATTGAAGCGGCCATCATGCCCGGCAAGGGCGTGATCACGCGCACCGGTTCGCTGGGCGACGTGATGAAGGAGTCCGTGGAGGCAGCACGCACTGTGGTGCGCAGCCGCGCGCGCATCCTGGGCATCAAGGACGAAGCGTTCGAGAAGCGCGACATCCACATCCACGTGCCAGACGGCGCCACACCCAAGGACGGCCCGAGCGCGGGCGCTGCGATGACCACCGCGTTTGTTTCGGCGCTGACGGGCATCCCTGTGCGCGGTGATGTGGCCATGACCGGCGAAATCACGTTGCGGGGTGAAGTCACTGCGATTGGTGGGCTTAAGGAAAAGCTGTTGGCAGCTTTGCGCGGCGGCATCAAGACAGTGTTGATCCCTGAAGAAAACGTGAAGGATCTGCAGGAGATACCCGACAACGTGAAGAGCGGGCTGGAAATCGTGCCCGTGCGCTGGATCGACAAGGTGCTGGAAGTGGCGCTGGAGAGCAAACCTGTGCCCTTGACGGACGAAGAGGTGGCGGTGGTGGCGCCGGCTCCGGCCGAAAAAGCAGCCGCCTCGTCAGCGGTGGCCGATGGTTTGAAACATTGACGCAAAATTTTTTGAAGAGCCCCAAAAATGCGGTACAATTCATTCCATCGCAGCAAACGTTGTACAATGTAAGGCTTCGGTAAATGCGGGAATAGCTCAGTTGGTAGAGCGCAACCTTGCCAAGGTTGAGGTCGAGAGTTCGAGACTCTTTTCCCGCTCCAATTTCCAGAAAAAGGGAAGCAAATGCTTCCCTTTTTTGTCGGAGGAATGTGAATTCCTGGCGCGGTAGCAAAGCGGTTATGCCCCGGATTGCAAATCCGGTTAGTCCGGTTCGACTCCGGACCGCGCCTCCAGATACGGTCTGCACCGTCGATGGCTCAGGATTTTTTTGAGATCCTGGTTGTGATGAAGACGGGCAAAGCTGGGTGGTGATTGGAAAATTTTTGGCCAGCAATCGAATGAGGCCAAAAATAGCGATATAATTTGAGGCTTGCTGATAAGCGCTAACGGAAACGTTAAGGCGGCAAGCAAATGCGGGAATAGCTCAGTTGGTAGAGCGCAACCTTGCCAAGGTTGAGGTCGAGAGTTCGAGACTCTTTTCCCGCTCCAATTTTGAAAAGGGAAGCCTAGGCTTCCCTTTTTTCTTGGTCCGCCGGGTTGCGTCGTTTTCCAGCGCAAGCCTGTGGACCGAGATGCGACAGGGCATTGCGCGCATGTGCTGCCCGGGTTACGCTGCAATGCAGGTGTGCGCTCAGCGGCCGACGCCCCGATGGTGAAATTGGTAGACACTGCGGACTTAAAATCCGCCGCTTTCCTGAAAAGGGGCGTGCCGGTTCGACCCCGGCTCGGGGCACCACTCGACTGTTTTCGTTTGTGCAGCAATTGCACAAAGCTAGACAAATCAAGGCTCTAGCGCTTCTCTCTTTGGTGGTACAGTGCGCCCGCTGCACACATTTGCACATGCGGCGCCCCCAAAATCCCCCCACCAATCCCCCCAAATGGCAACGCCCATCAAAACGGCCAAAGGCACCTGGCGCATTCAGATCGAGGTGAAGGGCCAGCGCGACAGCAACACCCTGCCCACCAAGCGCGAGGCGGCTGAATGGGCTGCCAGGCGCTCCGCTGAGCTGCTAGCCACGGCCACCGGCCGCGCCGGTGAAGTGAAGACGCTGGGCCAGGCGCTGGTGCGCTACGGCGAAGAGGTGTCGAGCGAAAAGAAGGGCTGGCAGAAGGAGTTGATACGCCTGCAGGCCTTCCCGCGCCAGCCGCTGTTCCCTGCCAAGCGCCTGCTCGCCGAGCTGACGCCCGCCGACATCGTGGCCTGGCGTGATGCCAGGCTAAAGGTGAATGCGCGCAGCTCGGTACTGCGGGACATGGTGCTGCTGTCCCATGTGCTGGAGGTGGCCCGGCGCGATTGGCAGTGGTTGAACTCGAACCCGATGCGCGACGTGCGCAAGCCGTCAGAGCCTGATCACCGAGAGCGGGTCATTTCCGGCCCCGAGGTGCGGCGCATGCTGCGTGCGCTAGGGTGGAGTAGGGGGCCGGTGCGTTCGGTGGGCCACGCGGTGGCCAACGCCTTTCTGCTGGCCCTGCAGACGGGGTGCCGAGCCGGGGAGATCTGCGGCATCCGTTGGGATGATGTGGGGGCGGGTTACTTCAAGGTGGACGGCAAGACCGGCAAGCGCGATGTGCCTGCCGTGCCGTGCACGATGCGCACCATCGAGCTGATGCGCGGCTTTGACAAAGACCTGGTGTTTGGTCTCAAGACGCAGAGCCTGGACGCGATGTTTCGCAAGTACCGGCAGCGGGCGGGGCTGGAGGGGTTTACCTTCCACGACAGCCGTCACACCGCTGCCACGCGATTGGCCCAGCGCCTGCATGTGCTGGACCTGTGCAAGATGTTTGGGTGGACCAGCACCACCCGCGCGCTGGTGTACTACAACCCTAAGGCTAGCGATATAGCAAAACGAATTGTTGGCTAAGAGGCATTGCTACCGATAAGACGCCGATGATTGACGTACTTTTGTAACTCGATGTCCGTGCTTATTGAGAAAGCTTCTTACAACATTGAGCGGAGACTTATTCTTCGGCCCCAATATAACTTCTGCAATGGCCGGGGTTTGTATTTCGAGTAACTTTACTGTTTGGTATGGAATCAGGTTGCAAGGTGTCGTGCGGAAGTCGCCTGTTGAATGGCTTTCGCTGTTGACGGTTGAGATTAATCTCCACTCTT
Organism: Acidovorax sp. GW101-11A03; assembly: GCF_059424825.1. NCBI lineage: Bacteria > Pseudomonadati > Pseudomonadota > Betaproteobacteria > Burkholderiales > Comamonadaceae > Acidovorax > Acidovorax sp. GW101-11A03. Next base: position 12,480 of record NZ_JBWKZU010000015.1, read on the forward strand.
TTTCTTCCGAAAAGGCAGGGGATTTCAAAATAAATAGACTATTGATAAGTGTAAGGGCTTTTGAAAAAAGTGCCTGTACAACATTATCCGTTATAGGTTCTTGTATAGCTTTATTAATAATGCCAGTCACTCTGGTTGATTGTGCAAGTCGGTCAATGTATGACTGCATCTTAAGGAAGGTGTCGCGCACTTCTTTCTTGTGGTCTTCAGGGCTGTAAAGCACGCGTTTGAGAACTGCCGGCGTTTCAAAGAGTTTGCTAATTGATTCCACATTTGCGAGTTCGTTAAGGTATTCGCTGTTAAAGCCAATGCAAAATCCTTGGCCATCGTTTGCGTACCCTCTCCATTGGCTAAGCAAGTCTGCAGCCTCGGATAGACACAGTGCCAGTCCGTCGTACTGTTCATTAATCGTGTTCAAGAAAATTGGAATGATGGATTGATATTTTTCCTCAACTGAATATTCTTTTGAGAGCTCGCTAAAAGCTCTGTGAACCATCTTCCCTTCTAGAGCGTCATTTGACAGGCTCATAGAGGAAAGTCGTATTGAGCCGTGGTGAATGATCGAATGAAATGTGTCCGTAGAGCAGTAGTGATACAGGATTTTTGGGGTGTGTTCTTGACGGTTATCTGTAGTCATTGCGATTGTTCCCATTCAATAATTTCGCTGAGCAGCCATTTTCCGTCCCGCCCTGGTCTTGGGAAAGCCTTATCTGACATCAATCTTTTTGCCAAGGTGTTGCGGTGCACGCCCATGCGCTCTGCCAACTGGCCACGGTCCAGGCGTGTGCCCAGCATACTGGCCATCAACTGCATGGCGCTGGCCATCTTGTCGATGCGTTCCAAAAGCTGTGCTTCGCTCATGGCTTGTTTCCTTGGTTGGCCCGCTTCGCGGCCATGTGGTCCTGCAGCCAGGCCTCGGCCGAGGCGGGGTCGCCCAGCTGGCCAGTGACGCGGCGGCGCATGTTCATCGCGCCCGCCTGGCGCCATGTGATGGCGATAGCGCCATGGGTGAGCGCTTGGGCGCGCTTGGACATGGCGATGTCATAGTGACTGTCATGGCGCGGGGGCGCCTGGTGCCAGCGGCGGGCCACGCCGATCTTGTCGGCCATGGCGTGCAGCTCTTCGTCGGTGTCGGCCAGCAGGTGGGACATCTTCATGCGCCCGAGCTGGCCCGCTGGGTATAGGTGCATGTCGTCAACGTACACGGGCATCGGGCGCCTCCTCGCTGGCTGGGGTGTACAGCACGTCCACCACCATGCCGGGTTGCAGATCTTTCGGCACCATGCCGCCGTCCACCACCTTCACCAAAATTTCGCCCATCACCCGCCCGACACCCAGCACCTTCGCCTGCAGCTCGCTGTGGTTCGATTCCAGCAGGCCCAGCAGCGGTGCGCCTTCTTCCGTTGCGCGCGTGATGAATACGGGGTGCCCGTTGTGCTCTATGACGCTGGCGCCTACGGGCGCGTTTTTGATGGCGTCCACCAGGTCCTGCGACAGCGGCCGCAGCTTGGTGGACTCGCCGCGCTGGTGCAGCATCATGGCGAAGTTGCCCACGTCCACCGGGTCGCCCTTGTTAACGTGCCTGCGCAGATCCAATGCAAGGCTATCCTGGTGGCATTGCTCTTTGTCTTCCCAGCCGCCGCGCCCCTTTGCCCTTGCGTTGGCCAGCTTGGCTTTCATGGCGGCTGCGAAGCGGTCCACGGCCGCGTCGTCGGGGTGGGCTGGCGCCGGAACCCACCCCAACGCATCCCGCGCTTCATACGTGGCCACCTTCTTGCGCAGGGCCTGCAGCTCGGCCTCGATGCCAGCGGAGTACAGAGGGAGTGCCTTGGCCAACTGCTTCGCTTCATGCCGTGCATCGTGCAGGGCGTGGTGTTCGATCCCCACAAAATCACCAACTTGCTTGGCGGTGGGAAAGGCATCAACTAGCGTCCGCATGTCTCGGTCGTTCCACCATGCCCAAGGTTGTGGGTAGCCCAGCTCGTGGCACTGGGCGTAGAGCGATGAAAGAATGGTGCAGTCGAAGCTGGAGCCATTGCCCCACATCTTTACCGTCGTGGGGTCAGCAAGTTCAAGCACCCAAGCGCTGAATTTGCACATCGCCACGGTGGCGCTCACGTGGTCGGTCGCTTGCAGACTGGCGGCTTTGGCCTCGGGCGTTTGCTCGTCCCACCATGCCAGGGTGGCAGCATCAATGTCCCGCCCTGGCTGGTTGTAGCCATCAATGGCGATATGGAACTCTCCGACGATCAGACCCGTTTCAGACACAGCAACGGCACCAATTGCTATGACTGCAGCGTTTGGCTTTGTGCTCAGCGTTTCAAGGTCCAGCACGATGTGCGCGGCGGCTGGGTTATGTTGGGTGGCTTCTGTCATGGGTCAAACTCCTGCAAGCGCCAGCTGCTCGCTGGCCGGGGTGGTGTTGATGACGACGGCACCGGCGACGCGGCGCACGTCTGCGGCGGCGTGGTCTTCGGCGCGCTGGTATTCGCCGCGCGTTAGGTGGCGCAGCTGGTGGTGGTAGATCTGCAGGCCGTCGCGTACCAGGTCCAGCTCTTCGTAGTACAGAGCGGTGGGGCGCCATTCACCCGTGGCCATGGCGCGGCGCATGATGCCGTCGAGGGCGCGCTGTGCGGGCTCGATGTGGCCGCGCGTGCCTCGCACCGGGCTGGTGAGGGCCACCGAGTCGGCAATGTTCATTGCGCTCACCAGGTGGGCCCACTGCTGTTCATTGGCAACGCCCTCGCGCAGGGCTTTGAACGCCTGGCGTAGCGGGGCCATGATGGTTTCGACCTGGCTGTGGTCCAGCAGCGCGGCCTGCCAGGCTGCGAGGCGCACGGGGTTCTGCACACGTGTGCGCGGTTGGCGGGGTTTGCGGCCGTGGGTCATAGTGGCAGTGCCTCCTGTGCAGGGGCAGGCGTGCGGCGGTTCCATGCCTCGGCCACCAGCGGGCGGCAGTCGTCGCCAGCGCTGATGCGGTACATGGTGGCCAGGCCGCAGCGGGAGCATTCGACCCAGTGCCAGCCGTCTGCATTGGTGTGCATGGCTGCAGCCCCGCCGCAGCATGGGCAGGGCTTGAGGGGTAGCGGCTTGTCGGTCATTGGAGACCCCACCCAGTGCGGATCTGTTGGGCTACTTGCGCGGCGCTCCGCGCCATGGTGTGCAGGGCCTTCACAAATTCGCGGCTTGCTTGGTGGAAGGCGCGGATTTGCTGCAGCCGCAGCTCGATGCGCTCGCAGGTAACGTTGACAGCAGCGCGGCCGCAGATGGCGCCGATTTTGCGCAGCAGGATCTGGTTACCGGTGCGGGCGTTCTTGGCGCGGCGGATGCGGTGGCTGGTTTTGGCGCGGCTCATTCCAGCACCTCCAGCTCTTCGGTGCCGAAGGTCATGAACGTGGCCACGCCGCCCTTGACGCCGGGGAACATGATTTCCCAGCCGTCATCTTTGCAGGCCTTGACCGTGCCCTGACGCCAGCGGTATTCGTTGCGCGCCATGGTCATCCCAGCATGCAGTACGCGGACTTTGCTGCCGATTAACGGGTCTGCTTTGTAGGGCTCCACTTCAGCGCTGGTGATGTTGGCCAGCATTTCGTGGCTCTTGGGGCCAAAGCGCAGCACCAGGTCTTGGCCTCCCTTTTCCACTACGCCCACGCGGCCGCAAGTCTTGCGGCGCTTGCCATCGGGACCACGAGCGTCATCCTTTACGCGGACGATTGCGCCTTGCTCGATGCGCGGTAGTGGTGCAGGTGGCTCACCTGCTGGCTGGGGCGTAGCCTGCGCGGTAGCGACTGGCTGCGCTTCGTCGCCCTGCGCCGTAGGCGCCACGTCCTGGGCCTTGGCAGTGGCACCGGCCTTGAGTTTGGGCTGGGCCTTGTCTACTGGCGCCGCACCGGCGGGTGCCGGTGCTTCGTCGCCCTGCAGCGCGGGAGCGCTGCCTGTAGTGGACTCCCCCTCGAGCGCTTGCATCGCGGCCGCGATGTCGGCCGAGGCCTTGGCCTTCGATGTTTTGGGCACCTCAGCAGCGGCTTTTGCGCCAGCGCGCGCAGCCGATTTTTTCGCGGCACCCTTGCCGCCCTTACCCCCCTCCGCACCTTCCCCCGCTTGCGCAGCCAGATCGGTCGCGGCAGCTGGTTTTTCGCGTTCGGGCATGTATTTGGCCTTGGCTTCGGCCTGCACTTCGTTGATGACGACGGGCAGTTTGTCCTGCAGTGCAACACCGGCCACCAGCATCAGGCCCGCATTCGCAGGCCGGTCCAGATAGCCACGATCCTCCGTGCGCGAGGTGCGCTCCATGAGGATGAGCAGGTGCAACAGATGCGGGGTGGGCGTGGTGTTGGCGTAGTCGATGACGGCGCTGTGCGCACCCACCTTGCCAAGGTCAAGGCGGGCGGCGATGCGCTCGGCTTGCTCGGTGGACAGGCGCGCGGCCTCTTGCTTGACCAGGTAGCGGTGCACGTCCAGCGTGAAGAACTCGAACCCGCTTGAGCCCACCTCGTTCCATGTACGGGTCAGCAGGGCGTCGCGCCAGGCCTGCTCGTACTGCGCATGGGCGCGCGCCTCGGCCGCTGCCTTCTTCTGCTCTGCCAGTTCGCGGGCTTCTTTGCTGACGGTGCTGGCCTTGGCCTGGGGGGCGGTGGCTTGGGCTTCCACGATCTTCAGCAGCCGCAGCACCACCTCGTTGGGCAGGCACGCCAGCATGTCGCCCTTCTTGCGCGGGTTCTCGATCAGCACGGCCTCTATGCCCTCGGCCTGCATCTGCTTGCCGATGATTTTGCGCAGGGGCTGGTCGGTAGGGCTGTCGTCGGCAAAGTCTAGGCGGCGATAGCCTTTGAGCTTTGGCGCTGGGCCGTAGCCGCCCATCACCACCAGCTCGGCCGATTCCTTGCTCTCGATCACGGTCTGACCTTTGGCGCGGGCTTGCTCGGCCAGCTGGTGGGCGTGGGCCTCTTCCTTCTTGTGATAGCAGGGTGCGTCTGTGCACACGTCTGCACTCTTCACATCGGCAAACAGCTCAGGGTTCGCGCCAGTGCGCTTGGGGCAGTTGGTGCACGCGCCAGCGCCTGGCAGGAGGTCGGCATCCGTGCGCGAGAAGGGGGCCTTGTCCAGCGCCAGCATGTAGTGCTGGCGGATGTAGGCCGCTGCCCTACGTGCGCCAATGATTGGCTCACCTTCGTAGTCGGTCTCGGTCAGATCCTTGATGGCCTTGAGCTGCTGGCTTTCGCTGGGGATGCGGGCCACCTGCAGGGCCTTGGAGAAGTCCAGCTTTCCGTCGCGCAGCGCCTGGCGCCCGACCTGGCACAGGTCCAGAATTTTGAGGGCGGCGTACACGTAGCTGCGACTCTGGCCGATCTTCTCGCCAATCGCGTCGGCGGTCATGCCGAAGTCGTCCAGCAGGCTGCGGAAGCTCTCGGCTTCTTCCAGCTTGTCCACGTCTTCGCGCTGGATGTTCTCGATGTGCTGGATCTCGCGGGCCTCGCGGTCAGTCAGCGCCCGGATCATGGCCGGGATGGTCTTGGTGCCTGCGATGTGCGAAGCGCGTAGGCGGCGGGCGCCGGAGACCAGCTCGTACACCGGCAGCGGTGCGCCCTGGCGTCGGAACCCGAAGGTGTCTGCCATGCGGGTGCCGGGCAGGGGGCGTAGCAGCACGGGCTGCACTACGCCGCGCTGCTTGATGGTCTCGGCCAGCTCTGCCAGCTTTTGCTGGTTGAACGTGCGGCGCGGGTTGGTCAGGCTCTCTTCAATGAGCTGCAGATCCACCATGCGCATGTCCGTATCGGGCGCGGTGGTGGAGGCGGTTGCGGTGTCTAGTTGATCGGTTGCCATGGAGTCACCTCAGAAGGGGTAGCCGGGGGCGTTGTTCTTGAGCATTGCCAGTGCCGTTTGGATGGGGATGGCGTGGCGCATGTGGATGGGGGGCGGGCAGTGGCTGAGCACGATGTGATCGAACTCGGGCCACTTCTCGCCAGGCCACCATTCGTCTAGCAGGTACGGCAAGTCGAAGTGGCGGCACAGGTCTTCGGCGTGCATGCCTTTGCCGCTGCCCTGGGGGCCATAGATCAGGATGGACTTGCGGCCCTTGCCGGGCGTGGGTGTGTGCGGCTTGCGGTTGCCGGTGCCGCCGTGGAACTTGGGCCGGGCGCGTGCGAGGTGTTGCAGGTTCATGCTGGCACCTCGCCTGGCTGGTTGGGGTTGTGCGTGCCCAGCAGGCGGGTGGCTGCACGGTGCACCTCGGGGCCCACGGCATAGCCGTATTGGTCGGGGTCCACCAGATCGCGCACCAGCTCCATGGCCTTGTCTTTGCCGTGCCAGTAGCGCACATCGCTTGCACGGTGGGTGCAGACGTTGAGCAGGTCGGTGGCCAGCGCTTGGCCTGGCGTGAGCCGTTGGCCTGGCAGTGGTGTGCCTGCGGTGGTGTACACCATGATCCCGCCGCCGGGCTGGTCGATGATGTGGATGGTGGTGGTCTTCGAAGTCATTGCAGATCGGCGCGCTGGGCGCTGGTTTGGGGTGGGTTGATCAGGTCGGCCTCGCACTCAAGGCGCTTGGCTTTGAACTTGGGGTTGATCGCCTGCAGGTCGGCGTGCTGGCCTTGCATGCGGTTGGCCAGGGAGCGCGCTGCAACGCAGCTGGCGGTACCCTTGTCGGGGTAGCGGTGGCTGATGAGGACCAGCTGGCCGGTGTGGCGGTCTTCAATCTCCAGCTCCACCACGGGCACGCCGCCCCGCGTGTAGCGGCAGGTGCTGCGGGTTACCTTGCCGCTGATGTGCAGCGTGAAGGCCCCCGGTGAGGGTTGTGCACACGTGTGCACAGCTCAACTCCACCGCGTGAAGTGATGGAACGCCACGCAGAAGATGACGAACCCCACGAACACGCAGAAGCAAAGGAACAGGGCTTTGACCACCACGCGCGCAGCGCGCACGGCCCAGTGGGGGCGCTTGCGGCGGCTGGTGGACGGCATCAAGGGCACCGGAACGAAGGGGCGTGCAGGGCGTACAGCGGCCTTGCTGCCGCTGCCCGACGTGGGCCGGTAGGGCGGTGCTTGGTAGGTCATTGGCGGGCCCCCCGCGCGGCCAGGGCGCGCGCAATGCGGTAGGAGGTGCAGGGGCCCAGCACACGGCGCAGGGCGGTGTAGAGGCGATGGGTGGTCATTGGCGCTCCTTTCCGAAGTCGTAGCCGATGGGGTTGAAGTGGTAGCCCTTGGTGATGGCCCCGCACATGACGGCGCTGGCCAGGCCGCCGAAGGTGTCGAGGAGTTGACCGGCCATGGCGCGCTGCAGCCGCGCGATTGCGGGGTGCAGGCCGATCAAGGCAATAGCGGTGTTTGCTTGGAGGCTGTAGCGGGTGCAGGCCGCCAAAAGGCGCACACGGATCTGGCGGCTTTCTGCGAGCTGGTGACGCTGTGCTTCATACGCGGCCAGCGTTACGGCAAGTGCCTGGCGTTGCTGGGCTTGTGTGCACATGGAGTCCAGGTCCAGCCTGGGCGCGTTGGCGATGGGGGCGGTCATGCGGCGCCGCCTGCTCTGCGCCGCTGTGGCGCGCGTGGTGTGGTGTCAACCGTGCCGGGCACCGAGTGCACGCTGACGGGCTGGCCGTAGAAGTCGCCGCAGCTGCGGATGGCGTCACGGATGGCGCGGCGCATGGTGTGCAGCTTGAGGCCTGGGGCGACGGGCACCGAGACGACGAACTGGCGGCGGCTCATGCTGCACCGCCTTCCTTGCGGGGCCACCGCTCAAACTTGAGGGTCGCTGCGTGCTGCTTGCGCAGCTCTTCAACGTCGAGTTTGTTTGCTGCTGCTGCCTCTTCGGTCAGCAGCTCGTAGCTGCGGCTGCCGGGGCCGATGAGCCATGCCAGGCGCGGGTCCAGCTGCATCTGGCGCAGCAGGTGGGCGACGGCGCTGCTCATGCTGCACCGCCTGCGTCCGTTGCAACCAGGCGGCGCAGTTCCGCCAGCTCTGCGGCCTTGCAGCGCTTGGGCAGGCGCAGGTCATAGGCCATAAGTTCCAGCTCGTGCCCCACGCTCGTGCGTCCCAGCAGGGCGTTGAGTACCTCGTGCACTTCGGCGCAGCAGTGGCCTGCGTCGGTGGCGATGGCGGTGATGGCCGCGTTCAGGTTGCCCGCATCAAGACGGCGCAGTTCCGTCAGATCCAACGGGAAGCGAGGGCCGTTGTACAGGCCCAGCAGCACCATGGCGGCGGTGTCGCCACCGCCAGTGCCAGGGTGGCGCTGTGCCAGGCGGAACAGCTGCAGGAACGCGTTGGTCTGCGTGTTGCTGTACCGCTCCAGCAGATCAGCCTCTTGTTGGCTGATTTGCCGCGTCGGGGCGGGTGTGCACACGTGTGCACAGGGGGATGGATGGGATTGCATTTCGGCCCTCGTTTGGTGAACGTGGGGCGAATCATCGGTAATCCGATTGAGGTTGTCAACGGATTTCCGATATGTCGTGCATGCATCATCCGGTTACATGCTCAAAAGGAGGGATTTATGCGGTTGATTGCACTTGCCATCACGGGCGCCTTACTTGCCCCCCAGGTAGGGGCGGGCGACGTTAAATACATGAAGAAGTTCGGTGACTGGACCTCAACGGTGTTCTCCGATCCAATGACCGATGCGCAGGACTGTGCAGCCGTCTATAACAAAGACCTGAACATCCTGTACACCTCGAAGGACTCCATCAAAATCAGCTACAAAGGGCGCGGCGGTGTAGAGGGATTTCGGTATCGGTTTGGTAAGGCCAAAGCTAGCGATACCGAGCAGGCAAGCGATGCCGCCAAAGACTTTATGGTGATCCCGGTGTTCTCGGCCGAGGTGTTAGATGCGCCTTATGCACGCGTTGTCGGCTCGACGGTGTTACGCACGGCGATATCGCTGGAAATCAGCTTCAAGGGCTTGAAAGCCGCTAGGGCTGATATGGCGTCACGGTGCTCCATGGAGCCGCTGCCAAAGCTTGATAACGCGCCGGAGTGGGCAAAGTGGCAACTACAGCCAGTTGCTCAAGACTAGGTCTATTTCCCCAGCGGGCGATGCTTAAGTTCGTCTTTTGAGCCAGGGCTTCCCGCTAGGGAATTCGTAGACTCTGGCTCCGGCGCGTTTCCCCGCGCAAGCGCTCTCTGAACGTGGCGCGCTATGTCTTCCGTTTCTTCCGGATGTTCGGCCAGCCTTTGCAACAGCGGTGCAACTGAAATCCGCACCAAGTTGTCATGGCGGGCCAATTCCTCGCCCAGCATAGTTATCAACCGCCCAATGGAGGCAGTCGGAGCAATTGGAATGGGCGGGTTTGCGCCACGCTGGCCATGCCATGGGTCTGGCATGTGCTCTCGCGCGACAAGCGGTGCAGATGCTGCTAAATCCCATTGACCCTCGCCCGTCGCCAGCCAGTGGGAGTTGACACCTAACGCTGCGGCAAGCTGCACCGTTTTTGAAGAGCCATGCGCAATGGTTTCGGCCTCGGCAAGGGTGCTCTGAGACATGCCAGCCAGCTTTGCAAGCGCAGCTTGAGACAAACCGGCACGTTGCCGCGCAGAGTGCAGCCGTTCCCCAAATGAGGTCCGTTCTCTTGTCCGTTTTGTCATGCTTATAGGCTAGCCGATATGAATATCGGAAAGCCGCTGGTTTTGCTGTTCATTCAACCGGAAAACCGATATAGTTGCGGCCATGAACTGGTCTCAACTCGTGCTTTCCATCCAAGCCGCAGGATGGAGTCAGCCTCAAATCGCTGCGGCGTGTAACTGTGCTCAGTCCACGATCAGCGACATCGCGGCTGGTCGAACTAAGGACCCACGGTTCTCTATTGGCAAGGCGCTGATCGATCTGGCTGGCAGCGACAAGTGCAGCGGGCAGGCGGACGGCATTCAGGTCGCCCAGGCCTTGCCGCCCACCGCACCCGCTGGGCAGGGGGTGGCACATGCGTAGTTCCGCTATCGCTGACGCGGTGCAATGCCTTTTATCAGGTGGGAAAACAGCCACGATGAGCCCACGTGCTGATGCACCTTGCGAAGTACCCACAGGTACGCGCTTAGGACCGACAGCACCGACACCCCCACAAATGCGAGCGCTGCAACAGGCATGGAGTTCTGCCATGTCTGGAACCACTCCAGCGCGTCCTTTGGTGTCACTTGAAACGCCCACATGACCAGTAGCGCAGCGCACACCAACGCCAGATGTGCCAAAGCGAACGCAAGCCACATCACTACGTTCGCTAGACGGGCTGTCATCGTGAACAGCACGTCTACGGCCTCGGCTGCGCTCCTGAAGATCGGTTCTTGTTGCATGAGCGGATGGTACTGCCCATCTGCCGCTGCCCTTATGCAAGCAGCTGCGGGCCTCCGCTTTATTACCTACCACGCCCAGATCCAAGCCGCTGGGCTGTTGCTCCTCCCTATGGCGTTCTGTGCGCAGGCACGTGCGTGTTTCTTCGCATTGTGGCGCGGTAGGTGCGTTCTTTTCCCGTTTCTTTTTCATTTGGTGCCCCTCTCTCTCATGGCCGCAGTGTCGTGCGGGGCGGGCGCTTTTGTCAGTAACAACACATCGGGGGCGCTGTGATGATGAATGTGCTTGATGCCGCGTACAACGTGGTGAACGACTATGAAGGCGGGGCGGCCAGCCTGGGCCCGCGCATTGGCAAGGCTGGCACCACGCTGAGCCATGAGGTGACCTGCACGGGCACCGCAAAGCTGGGCCTGGAGACTGCCGTGAAGCTCACGGTTCTGTCGAGGGACTACCGCATCCTGGAGGCATTTGCAGCCCAGTGTGGGCGCGGGACGTTTCAATTGCCTAGCGTTTTGGCTGAGGGTGGTGACAACGTGCTGGCCCGCTTGGGTGATGTGCTGCGGGAGCAGAGCCACGTCGTGCGCGAGGTGAGCGAGTCGCTGGAGGATGGGCGCATTTCCGAGAACGAGCGGGACAGCATCCGCCGCGAGGTAGGCCAGCTGATTGCCACGGCCACGCAGTTGCTGGCGGAAGTGGACCGGGCCTATGAAGCCAGTGAAGCGCGACGCGAAGGCGGTGCCGCATGAGGCCCGCTGGCGAGATCCGCAGGGCGTTGCTGGACGCTTGCGCAGCCCTGGCCAGTGGGGTGCAAGACCCCGAGCACGGGCCCAGTCTGCGCGAGATTGCGCACCGGGCCTGCGTGGGCCTGGACGCTGCACAGGACACCATGAAAAATATGGTGCGAGCTGGCGTGGTGCACCGCGTGAACACGCGCAGGGTGGACTACCGCAATAAGCCGGTGGCTGAGTACCGGCCCGGCGCGATGACGCTGGCCGCAAACGATGCTGTTGCTGCCCTTGCTGGCGCCGTGCGGGCCTGGGGGTAATCGGATGCTGTTGAACCAAGCCGCTGGCGGGAGGGACGCCGGTTTGTACCTGGCTATGTGTGCGGGAGGGCCTGCACATGGGTGAGCCGACTTCGGCGCAAGCATCAACCACACCACCCGCTCCGCCGCATGTTGATCCGCCAGTATGGGACACCATACCGGCCCGCCTCGCGCAGGCGCAGCAGTGGGTGCTGTGGAAGTTTGAATGGGATGCCAAGCGCACCGCCTGGCTGAAGGTGCCGTATTACGTGCAGGGTGGGCGCCGTACGGGCGGGCAGGGTGATGACCGTGACCGCATGCGCCTGGCTACCTTGCCGGTGGTGCGGCGCGCGTTTGAACGGGCTGCGGGCACTGAGAAGGCCTGGACGGGCATTGGCTTTGGCTTTCTGCCCGGCGATGGCCTGATAGGCATTGACCTGGACAAGTGCTTTGACCCGGCCACCGGCCAGCTGGGTGACCGCGCTGCCAAGATCGTGCAGGCGTTCCATTCGTTCACAGAGTTCTCGCCATCGGGCAAGGGCCTGCACATTTACGTGGAGGGCCACACGGCCACGGCCAAGTCGAACGACATTGGCGTGGAGATGTTTTGCGAGAAGCAATACTTCACCGTGACCGGCAGACACATGGAGGGCACGCCCCTGGAGGTGTTGCCCGCCGAGGATGGCGCCATCAAGCGCATGCACGCCACGATTGCCGAGGCCAAACAGAAGTATCAGGGGGCAGCGCCTGCGAAGGCTGCACCGCGCAGCGCCCATGTTCCGGGTGCGCGCGAGGGGCGGGATGATTTCGCCTACGTGAACGGCGAGGCCATGAAGGCTTTGCATGCTTGGGTGCCTACGCTGTTCGCGGGCAAGGAATCGGCCAGCGGCCAGGGGTACCGGGTGACCAGCAAGGCGCTGGGGCGGGATCTGCAGGAAGACCTTTCGATCAAGCCCGAGGGCATCGTGGATTTCGGTGTTGCCGACATGGGCGACCACCGCCAGGGCAAGCGCACGCCCATTGACCTGGTGATTCAGTGGGGGCCGGGCACGTCTAAGCCCGCCGAGGCCTTGAAGTGGCTGGCGCAGGTGATGGGCATCCAGCTGAGCCCAGCGCCAGCACCCCGCGCGAAAAATTCGGCTCCCGCTGGGGGGGCAGATGACGCGGGCGCAGCGCCTGCTGCTGCACCTGCGGCCGATGGTGGCGGTGGTGGTGGCAAGCCGCCGCGCCAGCGCCGGGGCGGCGGGGATGATGCCCGCGATGAAGATGCAGACGGCGACCTGGTGGAGCTGTACAACAAGCTGGTGATGCATCGCGGGCGGCCCATGGATTGCCGCGAAAACGTGATGTATACGCTGCTGTTGGACCCTGAGCTAAAGGGCTTGGCCAAGCTGAATGACTTCACCCGCTTGATTGAGCGCAGCCGCACAACACCATGGGGGCACGCTGCGGGCGAGTGGGACGAAGAGGATGACCTGATGCTGGGTGAGTACCTGCTGCGGTCTCATCGCCTCGGTGTGAAGGCGAAGGGCACCCTGCGCGATGGCGTATTGATGGCGGCGCGCTCGCATCGCTTTAACCCGGTGGTGGACCTGATCAAGGCTGAGACCTGGGATGGCCAGGATCGGCTGGATACCTGGCTGTCGCAGGTGTATGGGTTCCCTGAGCGCAAGGACCCTGCGGAGCGTGAGCGGTTGCTGGAATATGCGCGCCTGATCGGCCGGTGCTTCTTCATGGGCCTGGTCAAGCGGGCCATCCAGCCAGGGTGCAAGTTCGATTACATGCTGATCATCAAGGGAGAGCAGGGCCTTACAAAGTCCACTGCTTTCCGGGCGATTGCGGCGCCGTTCTTCACCGACAACGGCACGAAGGTGGGGGAGAAGGATTCCCTTATGGCGCAGCAGCTGGCATGGATCGTGGAGTCTGCTGAGCTGGAGTCGCTGAACAAGGCCGACAGCACGGCCATCAAGCAGTACCTGAGCGTGCAGGAGGATCTGTACCGGCCGCCGTATGGAGCGCAGATGATCAAGGCGCCTCGGCACTTTGTGAACGTGGGTACGACGAACGCTGACACGTTCTTGAAAGATGCCACCGGCGACCGTCGGTTTTGGCCGCTGGAGGTGCTGTCGGTGAATGTGGAGCTGTTGCGCGAGTTGCGCGGGCAGCTGCTGGCCGAGGCGCTGCACCGCGTGCTGGCCGGGGAACAGTATTGGCCCAGCCGCGAGGATGAAAAGCGGCTGATCTTCCCTGAGCAAGAGCAGTTCAAGCGCGGCGACTCGTGGGAAGACCTATTGCACGACATCGTGAACGAGCAGATGTCACATAAGGTGGGGGAGCCTGCTGGCGCCACCATCGACTTCTGGGCCACCACGAAGCTGTACGCAGCAATGGGCATCAAGCCCGACCGCATTGATGGCCAGGGCAACATGGATGAACGCATGTCCCGTGCCATGAAGGCCCTTGGCTTTGACCGGCACCGAGAGACCAGCGGCCAGCGCAGGCGCGGCTTCTTGCGCCGCAAGCCTGATAAACCCAAGGATGGAGCACCAGGGGCGCCGGGCGGCGCACCCCCAATCGATCCACCACCCCCGGCGGCTGTTGCGCAGCACGGCCATTTGCGCGGCGTGGTGCCCGATCCCTTTGATGTGAGAGGCGACGACGATGCGTTGCCCTTCTGATTTCACCCTCTCTTACCGAGGGGCGCGTGGGCGCCTTGCGGTTTGGTCACGCCCCGGCCGGGTGTGCGCACGTGTGCGCGCCCTGGTGGTCCTGTCGCCTCCGCCGTCCACCCCGTCCACCCTACGTCCACCGGGGGGTGGACGGCGTAAGCGGTTGATTTCATTAGGGAAGCGGGCGACACGTCCACCCGTCCACCCCATATGACCATCCGCACACACACAAGCGCGTGTGCAGACACGGGGGCGCGTGTCTGCGCGCCCGCGCGGGCGCAGCTTACCTACCTACCTATGGACAGGGTGGTCCTATGGACGGATCAAGGATTGGCGCGGGTTTGCGCCGTCCACCCCTCGGCCACCCTCCGCCATCTGGTGGCCTTCTTTCACCTCATCACAGGCTGTGCACACGTGTGCACAACAAGGATTTCGCTATGACAACATCAGCCAAGCCAGCCAGCATGCGGGTGGCGATGCCAGAGACTGCCGACTTTGTGGACCGCAAGCGCGTGGAATGGGGCAGGGCCTACGTGGACGACTGCCTCAAGCGTGCATTGGCAGGTGAGCCCGGCTACTTCTATGCCATCGAGGGCGGGCATGTGATGGGCACACCGTGGGGCATCCCGCCCGGCGGGGTGGGTGGCGCCATGTGCGTTGCCAGGCTGCAGGCCATGGCCCTGATGATGGGCACCACGTTCGCGGGGTTCATGCGGGAGCCGATTGCAGCAGCTGCAGCAGGGGGTGGTGATGGCCAGGCTTGAGCACATCCGGCAGCGGCTGGAAGAGTGGGCCATCTGGAAGACCCGTGACGAAGCTGGCGCGCGTGGCTATGCCAGTAGTTCGGTGCTGTTGACCGTCACCAGCTGTTTCTCTCGCGGTTCGTACAACGGCATGCTGATCCCGGTGTTTGAGGAACGGTCGGCAGAGACTGACCTGGCTGTGGAGTCGTTGAAGCTCACGCGGTCGCATCTGTATGCCACGCTGGACTACATCTACTTGAAAGAGCTGGGCATCCCCATGACGGCATTGAAGATGCGCAGGGCTCAGTCCACCATCAAGGCGCAGTTGGAATCGGCAGACCATGCGATTGCTGAATTCTTGGAGAACCGGGCCAATGAAGCGGAGAAGCGGCGCGTGATGGCAGCGTACGAAAGACGCCGGAGGGGTTTTACACCTTAGACCTTTTGGGTACATTTCAGGCACCTTGTGTTTATTGCGCCCCTCCCTGTGATGGATGCGAGGTGGAACCCCGGCAGGCTTGGCTTGTCGGGGTTTTCTTTTTCCTGTTCCTGTTGTGAGTGACCGATATGAAGCCTTCTGCCAGCGATAGCGATAGGCGGCGGGGCACAGCCCACCAGCGTGGGTACACATCGGCATGGAAGAAGGCACGGGATGGACACCTGCGGTCCAACCCGCTTTGCGAGGATCACAAGAAGCGCGGGGACCTTGTGCCCGCCACGGTGGTAGACCACATTGAGCCGCCCAAGATCATGGACGCGGTGGAGTCTGGAGATCCTGAGCGCATCGCCGCCGCGCGGGCGCTGTTCTGGAATCGCAGGAACTGGCAGAGCCTGTGCAAGCTGTGCCACGACTCCATGAAGCAACGCTTTGAGAAAACCGGCCGCGTTCCTGGTTGCTCGGTCGATGGCTTGCCACTGGACCCGCGCCACCCGTGGAACCAAAAGCAATGGGGTAGGGGGGGGTAAAAACTTTCACCCCTGTTCACTAAAGACCGTTCGCTTCCCTCGGCTCGCAACGCCGGGAAATATGGGGAGGGGGGGGTATCAACTGAAGGGGTGGGTATGGCAGGAAACGCTAACTCTGGTCGGCGCTCTGACCCGGCTTTCATGCACCAGCTGCGCGGCGATCCCAGCAAGCTGGGAAAAGACGCCCTGGCCAAGAAGACCGAAGAGCAGCAGATCGCGGCCAGCGAGCCGCCGAAGCCCGCCTGGTTGAGTGAGCGCGCGTCGAAGGAATGGGACCGCGTTGTGCCCGACCTGCTGCTGCTCGGCTGGGTTCACCGGCTGGACCGCGTGGCGCTGGCCACCTACTGCGAGGCAGTGGCCGACTACGAGAAATTCCGCGAGCGCATTGCAGCGGAGAACAAGCGCCAGGAAGACGCTGGCGATGTGCAGACATTCGCCACCGGCGCAAAGCAGCTGAGCATCTGGCGCCAGCTGGCCAACGATGCAGAAAAACGCGCGAATGCCGCTGGCGCGGGCTTTGGGTTCACGCCGCTTGCGCGCCGCACGATGAAGACGGTGGCGACTGCGCCGCAGGGAACGCTGTTCCCCAACGAACATGAAGAGGCCGCAGCACGCTATTTCAACTGACCGCGTTTCCGATTTTTGCCACCAGGTGCTTAGCGGCGCCATCGTTGCGGGTCCGGCAGTTCGGGACGCGGCGCGGCGCCAGCTGCAGGACCGTGCGAACGGCCACGAGCGCGGCCTGGTGTGGATGCAGGACAAGGCAGACCACGCCATCGGCTTCTTTGAGGATGTGCTGAAGCTCAATGGCGGTGAGTATGAAGAGAAGCCGTTTCTGCTTGCCCCATGGCAGGCGTTCGTGGTCGGGTGCATCTTCGGCTGGTACACGGTCGAAGGATTCCGCCGGTTCAACACCGCGTACATAGAGACTGCCAAGGGTTCCGGCAAGTCTCCATTGGCCGCCGGCATTGGGCTGTATGGGCTGGTGTCAGATGGTGAGCAGCGCGCGGAGATCTACGCTGCCGCCACAAAGCGCGATCAGGCACAGATCCTGTTTCGGGATGCGGTGGCCATGGTGGACCTGTCGCCGCTGCTCAGCTCTCGCCTGGTGCGTTCGGGGCGCGATGAAAAGGTGTGGAACCTTTTCTACAGCAACACCAACAGTTTCTTTCGCACCATCAGTGCGGATGAGGGGCAGTCGGGGCCGCGCCCGCACATCGGCCTGGTGGACGAAGTGCACGAGCACAAGACGCCGACAGTGGTGAACATGATGCGGGCCGGGCGCAAGTCGCGGCGGCGCGCGCTGCTGTTGATGATCACCAACAGCGGCAGCGACAAGAAAACGATCTGCGGCACGTACCACGACCTGGGCGTGCGCGTGTGCCGGGGGGAGTTCCCCGACGACACGCTGTTTGCGTTCATCTGCAACCTGGACGAAGGCGAGGACCCGTTTGAAGACGAAGCGTGCTGGCCCAAGGTCAACCCCAGTTTGGACTACCGTGCGCACGGCCAGTTGGACGGCATCCCCGGCCGCCGCTACCTGCGCGAGCAGATCAACCAGGCGCGCGGGGCGCCCGCGCAGGAGGCTTTGGTACGGCGCCTGAACTTCTGCGAATGGACGCAGGCAGAAGCGCCGTGGATCAGCTGGCAGGTGTGGAGCCAGGCGCAGGAGCGCGTGCCGATGTCGCTGCTGCGCAATCGGCCTGCAGTGGGTGGCCTGGACCTGTCCAGCACCACCGACCTGACAGCGTTCGTGCTGATGTTCTTCCCCACGGAGGAAGACCCGCACTGGCGCGTGATGCCGTATTTCTGGATTCCTGACCACGACCTGGACAAGCGCGAGGAAACCGACCGCGTGCCCTACCGGGTGTGGATCAAGGAAAAGTGGCTAGAGACCACACCGGGCCGGGCCATCAGCAAGCTGCACGTTCTGCGCCGCCTGGTCAAGATCTGTAGCTTCTTCGATGTGCGCAAGATCGCGTTTGACCGCTGGCGCATCGAAGACCTGCAGATGCTGATGGTGGAGCACGGCATATCTCTGCCGCCGCTGGAACGCTTCGGCCAGGGCTACCAGGACATGGGCCCGGCCGTTGACGAATTCGAGCGCCGCCTGCTCGGCGTGGCGCCGTTGGACGAAGAGGGCCAGCCGCTGGACGTAGAGGTGGAAACGCTGCGGCATGACGGCAACCCGGTGATGACCTGGTGCGCTGGCAACGCCGTGGTGGTCAGCGATCCGGCCAATAACCGCAAGGTGGACAAGTCCAAGTCCATCGGCCGCATCGACGGCATCGTGGCGGGTGTCATGGCCGCCGGTATCAGCAGCGGCGGGCGACCCGGCAACGGGAAGTCCGTCTATGAAAAGGAAGGGGTAGGTATATGAAGCTGGTGCTTCTGTCGTTCGTGCTGGGCCTGCTGGGCTTTGCACTCGTGGTGGCAGGGGTGGCCATGGTCCATATCCCTACCGCGTTGATCATCGCTGGCGTGGCCCTGGTGGCGTACGCCTTCCTGCTTGATCGTGCTGCAGCTGCAGCCGCTCGGGCGAAGGGCTGACCCATGTTCTTTTCCCAACTGCTTGCCAGCGGTGAAGCGGGCAGCGTGTCCGACAGCAGCAGCGGCTTCTGGCGCAGCTTCCTGGGTGGGGGCGGCAGCAGCACCGGCGTGCGCGTCACGCCGGAATCTGCGCTCGCGCAGCCCATCCTGCAGAACTGCGTCACGCTGCTGGCTGAAACGTTGGCCCAGCTGCCGTGCGAGATCTACCAGCGCAGCGGCGAGGCCACCGGCGCGCAGCGCACACCGGCCATCAACTACCCGGCCTATGACGTGCTGCGCTACCAGCCCAACCCGTTCCAAACGCCCTACGAGCGCACGGAGCTGCTACAGATGGCCGCAGGCCTGCGTGGTAACGGGTATGAGTTCATAGAGCGCCGCGAGGATGGCCACGTTAAGGCCCTGTGGCCGTTGGGCACGGACAAGGTGCAGGTGCTCAAGGGTCCCGACCTGCTGCCGTACTACCGCATTTCCGGCGTTGCAGACCCGTTGCCGATGCGCCTGGTGCATCACGTGCGGTGGGTCAGCCATGGTGGCTACGTGGGTCTGTCTCCCATTGAGCTGCACGCCGAGGCGGTGGGCCTCTCGCAGGCCATCCGGCAATACACCGGCAAGTCGTTTGCTAACGGCGCCACGGTCTCCGGCGTCATCGAGCGGCCCAAGGAATCGCCTGCGATCACCGACCAGGGCACCATCGACAAGCTGATCAACCAGTGGGGCCAGAAGTACGGCGGCATCGACAACGCCAAAAAAGTGGCGCTGCTGCAGGAGGGCATGACGTTCAAGCCCATTTCGATGTCCAACGTGGACGCCGAGGTGGTCAACATCCTCAAGCTCTCAGGCGCCGACATCGCGCGGATCTACAAGATCCCGCTGCCCATGGTCAACGACCTGGACGGGGCGAACTACAACACGGTCGAGCAGCTGCTGATCATGTTCGTGGTGTTCGGCCTGCTGCCCTGGGTCAAGCGCCATGAGCAGTCGATGATGCGCGACTTCCTGCTGGAAGAGGACCGCAAGGGCTACTACATCGAGTTCAACCTGTCGGGCCTGCTGCGCGGCGACCAGAAGACCCGGTATGAGGCCTACGCCATCGGGCGGCAGTGGGGCTGGCTGTCAGTCAACGACATCCGCCGACTTGAGAACATGCCGCCGGTGCAAGGCGGCGACACCTACCTGCAGCCGCTCAACATGGTGGATGCAACCAAAGGCGTCTTCGCAGACGCCACCAACCCCCGCACGCGGGCCCAGCTGGAGCAAACCAAGCTGGAGATTGAAAGGATGCTTGCGCAATGAAAAGCCATATCCGCACATCGGCGCTGCTGTTCAATCAGCCGCTGCTTGCCACGCCTGACCTGTTGGAGCTGGGCGTACGCTGGGCGAATCAGGTGATGGGCCTGAACATCATCAACATCCACGCTGGCCCCGCTATGCGCATGGACGACAACGAGGGCGGCGGGCGCATGGAAGTGGAGGGCGGGCGCCACGGCAGCGCGGCCGCCACGGGCGTGGCCGTGATCCCGGTGCACGGCGTGCTGGTGCCCCGCGCCGCGCACCTCAACGCCTGCGAGACCATGACTAGCTATGAGGGCATCGTGGCCATGGCACGCCAGGCTATCAACGACCCATTGGTGGAGCGTCCTGTACTGGACATCGACAGCAACGGCGGGTCGGTGGCGGGTGCTTTTGAAGCAGCTGCCGAGATCCGCAAGTTGTCGGCCATCAAGCCCATCACAGCGGTGGTGAACTTCTCGGCCTACAGCGGCGGTTATCTGCTGGCAGCGGCCTGCACCGATGTGGTGGTAAGCCGGACAAGCGGTGTCGGCTCCATCGGCGTCATCGCCTCCCACCTGGATCGGTCGGCCCTCAACGAAAAGCAGGGCGTGAAGGTCACCACCGTGTACGCGGGTGCCCACAAAAACGACCTCACACCGCATGAGCCGCTGTCGGAACAGTCGCTCAAGGTGCTCACCGAGCTGGTGAACGACGGCTATGAAATGTTCGTCTCGGCCATCGCTGAGTACCGTGGGCTCACAGCCGCTGCAGTGCGCGCCACCGAGGCGGGCCTGTACCGGGGTGAGGCCGCAATCCGTGCAGGCCTGGCAGACCGCCTGCAGGCCCCGCAGGACGCCGTGGACGACATCGCCCGCGCCGTTGCCGACAGCCGCGCCCAGCGCCGTGGCGCCCGTGTATCCCTTCGTGCCAGGGCCGCCCTGGTGCAGTCCCAGATCTGACCGCGTTCGCGGCAGTTAACCCCGCCCGCATCAGCGGGCTTTTTTTTGCCCCAAGGAGGCATGCAATGTCCCAAGTGTTGAAACTTCGCAGCGAACGCGCCAAGCTGAATGAAGAGCTGCAGGCGCTTGCCAAGAAAGAGGCCGATGGCGGTAGCCTGAGCGCCGAAGAGCTGAGCCGCTTCGGCCAGCTCGAAACCGAGATTGCCGACCTGTCGGCCAAGATCACCCGCGCCGAGGCCGCAGAGCGCATGCAAGCGGCCACAGCGGTGCCTGTCAATGAGTCCGCGCAGGGCATCGCCAGCCCGCCCGCACACATCTCCGTGACGGACAACGCCCCGCCCGGCGCAAAGATGGCGCAGATGGTGCGCCTGCTGGCGATGTCGCAAGGCAACCAGCAGCAGGCCGCCAGCCTGGCAGCATCGGGCGGCTTCGGCCAGGACGTGGCTATGGCCTTGTCCACCGTCACCCCTGGCGCGGGCGGCGTGCTCGTTCCCGTGAACTTTGCTACTGAGCTGATCGAGTCGCTGCGCCCGGCTTCGGTAGTGCGCCGCATGGGGGCAATCAGCTTGCCGCTCAACAATGGCAACCTGACCATTCCGCGCATCCTGGGCAACACTTCGGTGTCCTATATCGGCACCGAGACCGACATCGGGATCACTGACATGACCTTCGGTGATTTGAAGCTGTCGGGTAAGAAGGCTGCAGCCATCGTTCCTATCAGCAACGATCTGTTGGCCAATTCGGGTGTAAACCCACGGGTTGATCAGTCGGTTGCTGGTGACCTGACCACAAGCATGGGCTTGTCGCAGGATCTGCATTTCATCCGCGCCGATGGCTCAGGGAATCTGCCCAAGGGCCTCCGCTACTGGGTGCTGCCGGGCAACCTGGTCAACGCCCCTGCGGCGCCCACACTGCAGCAGGTGGAAACGTTCCTGTCTGGCCTGATCCTGCGGTTGGAGAACGCCAATGTGCAGCTCGGCGGTTGCGGCTGGCTCATGGCGCCTCGCACCATTCGGTGGCTGGGCTCTCTGCGCGATGGCAACGGCAACAAGGCGTATCCCGAAATCGAGCAGGGCAAGCTCAAGGGCTATCCCTTCGCGCTCACAACGCAGATCCCGATCAACCTGGGCGCGGGCACCAACGAGTCGGAAATCTACTTTGTGAACTTTGCCGACATCTATATCGGTGAAGACCAGCATCTGGTGATCGCCTACAGCAATGAAGCCTCCTACAAGGATGGCGGCGGCAACATGGTGAGCGCGTTCCAGCGCGACCAGACGCTGGTGCGCGTGATCGCCAAGCACGACATTGGCCCGCGCCACGTCGAGTCCATCGTGGTTGCCAAGCAGGTCACCTGGGGCGACACCATGCTCTCCTGAGCGTGGCCACCCTGAACGGTTGATTCATTCCCCGCTGTGCACACGTGTGCACAGCTCTCAAACTCATTTCCATAGGGGGTGCCATGAGCACTACAGAAAAGCGCGCAGTGAAGTTCCTGCAGTCCTGGCGCGGCTACAGCGCAGGCGAGATCGCAGGCTTTGACGAAAACGTGGCCGTGCAGCTGGTCAAGTCCAAGGTGGCCGAGGAATATTCGGCCGATGGCGAAAAGGCCTCGGCCACGCAAAACCCGGCCAAGCAGCCCGCACAGCGGCAACCGGCAAGCAACAAGCGCGGCAAGACCGAAGCACCAGCGCCAGCCCCTGCGCCTGCTGAAGGCGGTACACCGGGCGTTTCGGCCGATGCCGGTGCGGGCCCTGCAGACACCAGCAACCCCGCTGGCGCCGAAGGTAGCCAGGCAGCAGCTGATGCGGCAGCAGCTGGCGCCGGTGGCAGCGCCGACAACGACGACCGCCCCTAAGCCATGGCACAGCGCATCGCGTACACAGGCGACCCTGTGCTGACACCGCAGGACATTGCCACCTGGCGGCGCAACGACGCGGTGCTGCTGGAAAGCGACCTGCTGGAGCAGATCGTTATTCCCGGCGTGGTTGCCCAGTGCGAATCCCGCACCGGCGCGGCCATCCAAGAGGCCCGCTATGTCGAGCACTGGCCGGTGCACCGCCTCTCGGGCGATGCGCTGGATACAGGGCAGGCCTTTGAGGTGGAGTTGGTCGAAGTGATTGCGCCTGATGGCACAGCCACCCCGATCACCGCGCCCGTGGTGCTTCGCAGGGAACAGCGCGAGTCGTTCGTGTCGTTCCCCGAGGGGCGCCCGGCAGGCCTGCTGCGCATCACCTACAAGGCCGGGGCCGACCTCGATGCATACCCCGGCGTGCGTAACTGGCTGCTGATGCACATCGGCACCGTGTACGCGCAGCGTGAGTCGCTGGTGACCGGGACCATAGTGGCAGAGCTGCCCGCTTCGTTCCTTGACCACATGCTGGCCGAGATCACCGTGCCGCCACGATTCTGAGGACCCATCATGTTGCAAGCAGGAAAGCTAGATCAACGCATTACGCTGCGCGCTCCTGGTCGTACCCGTGGCACTTCAGGTGGGTTCAAGAAGGAGTGGGTGGATCAGCCGCCGATGTGGGCTGCTGTGCGCAATCTGAGTGGCAACGAGAAGCCTGCCACAGGTGCTGCAGGTGGCAGGGTAGCTGTGGCTCGGACTGAGTTCACCATACCCTACCGCGCTGAAGTTTCCGCAGAGTGGGGCGTGCTGTACCAGGGGCGGCACTTCAACATCGTGCACGTCAACGACCTGATGGCTCGTAGAGAGTGCTTGATCCTTACCTGCGACACGGGGATGAACGATGGCTAAAAGCGAGACCCTTGGCATCGGTGAACTGAGCCAATCCTTCCAAGGCCTCAAGACCGGCATGGAAACCCGCGTTGCCCGCCTCATGGTGGCCTCTGCGGGCGGCGTACTGCGCAGCAAGGCGCGCGGCATCGCACAGGCCAAAGGGCTGCGCAAGACCGGCGCGCTGCTCAAGAACATTGTGATCAAGCGCGAGCCGCAGGCGCCCGCAGGCACCGCCCAGTACAACCTCGGCGTGCGGCATGGTCGCAACCTGACCAAGAAGCAGAAGACCAACAGCAAGCTGGCCATCAACAAGACAGGCCGCATCGTCAAGCGCTACGAAGACGATCCGTACTACTGGCGCTTCCCCGAGTTCGGCACCAAGAAGCAGCAGGCCACCCCCTTCCTGCAGCCTGCACTGGAGCAGGGCAAGGAAGAGGCTGTTGATGCCATGGCCGACCGGCTGGACAAAGAGCACGTAAAGGCAAGCAAGGCATGAGCACCATTCATCAGCTACTTTCTGTGGCCCTAACCCCGGTGCTTGCAAACACCTGGGCGGTAGAACTGGAGCCTAACCCCCGTTGGCCTGCTGCTGTATTCGACGTGGACAGCAAGCCAGAAGAGACCTGGTGTGCGGGCGGCGGGTACGGCCAGCACGACGTGCACCTGGTGGTGTTGGCTCGCACCATCGAAGAGCTGGACGTGCTGCTGCCCCTGGATGGTGGCGGCCCATTCCGCGCTGCGCTGGAGGCTATGCCCTCCTATCAGTACGAAGACGACGCGGGAGACGCTGACTACGAACCGGACGCCGAGATCTTCGCCCGCTACCTCACCGTGCGCTTGCGCACACCCCGCCACTAACCACACCTGGAACCACTATGGCAAAAAGCACCGCAGCCCCTGCGGCGGCTGGCGCAGCTGCGCCCGTCGCCACCCCCAAAGCCACCAAGCCAGCGCACCACCTGCCCACGCCACCGCGTGCGCGCGATGAGTTCACCGGCATCGGCGGCACCTACACGCGCGACCCCGTAACCGGCGTGCGCACCCGCGTCCCGCCCCCGGCTCCGGCCGAGGGCGACGACAACACCGCAGCAGCCTAAGCAGCGGCCGTTTCTGAAACCCTGACCTGAAAGGAACCCCCATGGCCAAGTCCATGAAAAAGATGCTGCTGCTGGCAAAGAAAGAAGTCACAGCTGGCACCGATGCACTCCCCACCGCAGCGGCCAATGCCATCCTTTGCCGCGCCCTGATGCCCGAGCCCATCACGGCCGAGCAGGTGCAGCGCGACCTGATCCGCCCCTACAAGGGCAACAGCGGCAGCCTCACCGTGGGTGAGCACCGCAAAATCACATTTGAGGTGGAACTGGCGGGCGCGGGCGCTGCCGGGACTGAACCCGCATGGGGCCTGCTGCTGGAGGCCTGCGGATTTGCCGCCACCATCACCGCAGGCACGGACGTGACCTATGACCTGGTCAGCGAAGGCGAACCCACCCTCACGCTGTATGGCTACCTGGACAAGACCAAGTTCGTCATCACCAATGCCAAGGGCACGGTGTCCTTCGAGCTGAATGCCAAGGGCATCCCGGTGATGAAGTTCGAATTCCTGGGCACCTACAGCGCCGCCACCGAGGAAGTGGCCATGCCCACCGGCGTTGACTACAGCGACTTCATCCAGCCCAAGACTGTGGGCAAGACCAACACGCCCACCTTCAGCTTTCACGGGTTGTCTGCGTGCATGTCGGCCTTCAGCATCAACCTCGCCAACGCCCTGGCCTGGCGCGAGCTGGTCAACTGCGCGGCGCCCCACAGCCCGGACCGCCAGCCCTCGGGCAGCGTGACGATGGAGATGCCCAGCATCACCACCAAGAACTGGGCCGAGATCGTGCGCAACAGCGTTGTGGGCGCCTGCAGCCTGGTGCACGGCACTGTGCCGGGCAACATCATTGAGCTGGCGATGCCTGCCGTGCAGTGCAAGCCGTTCACGCTGCAGGACGACCAGAGCATCGCCATGATCAACATGCCGTTCGACATCAACCCGGTGGACGGCAACGACGAACTGCAAATCATCGTTCGCTAACCATCCCTGTCCGTGCACACGTGTGCACACCCCAAAAAAAGAGCCACCCATCGCGGTGGCTCTTTTGCTTTCTCCCCCTTTTCCTCACTCGCACACCATGTTCATTCTTACCCCCGACGAAACATTCAAGGCCACCGTCAAGGTTCAAGTCGCCATGCCAAAGGGCGGCTGGCGCGAAGAGAGCTTTGTCGCCATCTTCAAACGCACCTTTGAAGAAGACCGCGAAGAGCTGATCAAGCTGTCCAACGTCGAACTGCTGCGCCGTGTGCTCACTGGTTGGGAAATGCAGGACCAGGACCGCGCCCCTGTGCCGTTCAACGAGCAGAACCTGGAGGCCTTCCTGCGCCTCACCGGTGCGGTGCGCGAGGCCATGCTGGTCTATTGGCACCACAACGTAGGCGCCAAAGAAAAAAACTGATTGAGGCCGCGCGCTGGTGGGCAGGTGCCCGCGACGAAGCGCCCGGCACCTTCGAGCCCGACTACAGCGTGCTCGAAGCCATGGAGGCCTGGGGCGCCAGTGCGGACGACATCGACAAGGTGCGCGCCCGCATCGATGCCGCTGCCACTGCCCCCCCGGCCGAGGGCGAGGCCTTCGGTGTGTACGCAGAGAACCTGCCGGTTGTCGCGGCCTTCGAGGCCTTGCGCACCCAGTGGCAGTACGCAGGCATGGCGGGCCAGCGCATGGGCTTTTGCTACGCGGGCGTCAACGCCTGGCTGGATCGCTTCGTCCACCGGCGCAAGCGCCGCGCCGTCATGCACGGCCTGCAGGTCATGGAGCGCGCGGTGCTCGTGGCAGATCAAGAACAACGTGACAAGAAAGAACGGGAGTAAATCAGCATGTCTGCACTCGGCTCCCTGGTGGTCAAGCTCGGCCTGGATTACGCCCAATACACGGGCGGGCTCGACAAGTCCGAGCAGGCCGCCCTGGCGGCGTCCAAGAAGATTCAGGACACCTTCGACAGCATGAAGGCCAAAGTGGCCACGACTGCGGGCGCCATCGCTGGCGGTCTGGCCGCTGGCTTCACCATCGCGGCCTTCAAGGGCCTCATCTCTGGCGCCATTGAAGGTGGCGCCGCCCTCGACGATCTGCGCATGCAGACCGGTGCCACGGTCGAAGCCCTGTCGGGCCTGATGGCCGTGGGCAAGTTCAACAACATGGGGCCCGAGCAGATCGGCGCCGCCATGAACAAGCTGGCCACCAACCTGGCAGGCGCCAGCGAAGAAAGCAAGGGCACCGGCAAGGCGTTGGAGGCCCTGGGCATTGACTTCGACAGCTTCAAGAAGCTGCGCCCCGAAGATCAGATGCAGACCGTGGCCAAGGCCATGGCAAAGTTTGAAGACGGCACCGGCAAGGCCGCTGTGGCCATGGCGCTGTACGGCAAGCAGGGCGCGCAAATGCTGCCCTTCCTGCACGACCTGGCCGAGGTGGAAACCCTGGCCGCCAAGGTCACCACCGAGCAGGCTGCGGCCGCTGCCAACCTGGACGACAACCTCACCCGCCTGAGCACCAGTGGTGAGGCCTGGAAGAAGGAATTGGCCAACGGCATGATCCCCGCGCTCGACCTGGGCGCGCAGGCCATGCTGGACGTGATGAACGGCTCGGGCGGCATCCGTGAGGAAGTGCGCCGCCTGGTAGCCGATGGCAGCGTGCAGGCCTGGACCAAGAGCGCCATCACCGGCCTCACCTATGTGGCCGATGCCGCCCAGTACGTGATGCGCGGCGTCAAGCTGCTGGCTGAGAGCCTGGGCGCCTACGCGGCCGCAGGCGCTGCCTACTTCGGCGGCGTGGGCGAAGCCGTGGCAAAGGTGCTGCGCGGTGATTTCACGGGCGCGCTGGACAGCATGCGCTCGGGCACCACCCGCGCGGGCACCATCATCCGCGAGCTGGGCACCACCGCCATCCAGACCTTTGGCGAAGACACCCTGGGCAGTCGCATCCGTGCGCGCATGGGGGAGATTGAGGCCACCGGCGGCCAGGTGAAGGAGGTCCGCAAGGCCCTTGAGTACGTCAACACCACCCTAGACAAGACGGGCAAGGCAGCGGCCGCAGCAAAGAACCCGGTAGACGCCCTCCTGGAGTCCATCGACAAGCGCGTGGCCGTGCTCAAAGAAGAGCTGAGCACCGGCGAGAAACTGACCGAAGGCGAAAAGATGGCGGCCGAGGTGCGCCAGAAGCTCGCCACCAGCACCGACGCCCAGATCATCGCTGGCCGCAGCCTGGTTGAAACCCGGCTGAAAGACATGCTCACCACCGAGCAGCAGGTGGTGGCACACCGCGAGGAACTGAAGTCCCTGGAGGCCACGCGCGAAGCCCGCATGAAGCTGGTGCAGGGTATGGAACAGGCGACATCCAGCCTGGTCGCTCAAAACCAGGCCCTGCGCGAAGAGATCGAAGTCATCGGCCTGACCGATGCAGCACAGCTTCAGCTCCTGCAATCGCGCAACCGCGCGCTGATCCTGACCAAGGAGGCCACCCTGGCCGAGCTGGAGCGGGCCAGCGTGATCACCGGCACCATGACGCGCGAGCAGATCGCGCTGCAGGCCGAGATCGAAGCGCTGCGCGAGCGCAACGAGCTGCTGGGCGCCAAGTACGACCGCACCATCACCGCCAAGGCCGCAACTGAGGCCGCCAACGAGTGGACCAAGTTTTACGACAGCATCTACAACGGCCTGAGCGACAGCCTGTACCGTGGGTTTGAGGCGGGCAAGGGCTTCTTCAAATCGTTCTGGGACGGCATCAAAAATCTGTTCAAGACCACGGTGCTGAAGCTGGCGGTGCAGGGCGTTATGACCGGCATCACCGGC
The DNA here is from genome assembly GCF_059424825.1 of Acidovorax sp. GW101-11A03. NCBI lineage: Bacteria > Pseudomonadati > Pseudomonadota > Betaproteobacteria > Burkholderiales > Comamonadaceae > Acidovorax > Acidovorax sp. GW101-11A03. The sequence continues at coordinate 40,550 of NZ_JBWKZU010000015.1, forward strand.
GCCCTGGGCCTTACCGTCACGGGTGCCAATGCGGGCGTGACGGGCGGGGCCAGTGGCGGCGGCGGGCTGGGCATGCTCAGCGGCCTGGGCAACATCGTGTCCAGCGGTTTCGACCTGATCACCAAGGGCGTGAGCAGCGCGGTAAACAACGCGTTCGGCAACTTCGCATCCAGCGACCTGGGCGTGCGCCTTGGCCTGAGCGCCCCTGTGGACTACGGCACCGGCTACACCGCCAATGTGATGACGCCCATGGGCACCAACATTGGCGCAGGCCTGGGCATGCTGGGCAACGGCCTGGCAGGCTACGGCATCAGCTCCATGCTGTCGGGCGGCTACAGCGTGGGCGGCGGTAACGCCGTGAACATCATCGCGGGCATCGCTAGTGCGTTCTTTGGCCCGCTCGCGGGCGTGGTGGGTGGCCTCATCAACCGCCTGTTCGGCCGCAAGCTGGCAGACGTGGGTATCGAGGGCACTTTCGGCGGCAAGACGGGTTTCGAGGGCCAGCAGTACGAGTTCTACAAGGGCGGTCTGTTCCGCTCGGACAAGACCAAGTACAGCGACCTGGACCCAGCGTTTGAGAAAGCGCTGGGCGACACCTTCAAGGGCATGCGCGCGCAGGTGGCCTACTTTGCCGATACGCTGGGCCTGAGCGCCGACAAGCTGGAGGGGTACACCAGCAAGATCAAGATCAGCACGCAAGGCCTCAACGCCGAGCAGATCCAGCAGAAGTTTCAGGAGGCGCTTGCCACTGCCAACAACGAATTGGCAGAGCAGGTGCTGGGCACCTGGACCACGACCAGCAAAGAAGTTACCCGCGTGGTGTACGACAACGTGGGTCGGGGTGCGGATGACTTCATGGCCTCATCCCGCGAGGTGACCGAGACCATCGAAGAGACCACCTACACCGCCAGCAAATACGCCAAAGAGGGCGAGAAGGCTATCGACACGCTGACCCGCCTGTCCACCAGCCTCACCACCGTCAACGGCATATTTGACACGCTGGGCTACACGCTGCTGGAGGCCAGCCTGGACGGTGCCGACGCGGCCAGCAAGATTGCGGACGCGTTCGGCGGGCTCGACAAGATGGTGGCCGCCACCAGCAGCTACTTCCAGAACTTCTACAGCGAGGAAGAGCGCCGCGCGGTGGCCGTGCGCCAGCTCGATGGCGAGTTTGCCAAGCTGGGCCTGACGGTGCCCAAGACCCGTGCGGAATACCGCCGCCTGGTCGAAGCACAAGACCTGAACACCGAGGCAGGCCGCAAGGCCTACGCCATGTTGATCATGTTGTCGGGCTCGTTTGCCGAGCTGAACCAGACAGCCGAGGAAGCTGCAGCTGCTGCCAAGGATGCGCTCAAGACGCAGCTGGACGCGGCCTACAGCACGCTGGAGCGCTCCATCGCAGCCCAGCGCAAGGCGCTGGAAGCGCAGCGCGCAGCAGCGGCCGAGCTGGCTGGGCTGTGGGGCAAGGTGCAAGACATTGCATCGGGTGCCATGCGCGAGTTGCGGGGCGAGGTGGGCAGCACTGCTGCACAGCAGGCAGCGAAGGGCATGGTGTTCATCGAGAACGCCCTGCAGGGCGCTCTGCTGGGGATCATCCCCAACGCAGACGACCTCACCAACGCACTGTCCGCTGCGCGTGGCGGCCTCACGGCCGACAACTACCTCACTCAGTTCGAGCTGGACCGCGACCGCCTGGTGCTTGCCGGGCAGATGGAGCAGCTGGCGGGTGTGGCGGGCAAGCAAAAGAGCATTGCAGAGCAGTCGCTGGACGCGCTGGATCGTCAGATCAAGCAGGGCGAGGAAACGCTGGAGAAGTTCCGCGAGCTGATCGACATTGCCACCGGCAATGTGCAGGCCACGGTATCGGTGGAAGAGGCCATCAATCAGCTCACCGAGCTGCTGAAGCCAAAGACGCCGGGTGCAGGTGGCTCGGGCGGTAGCGGCAGTGCGGGCGGTGCGGGGTTCGGCCCCGGCATGCCTGGCAGTGGTGCATCTGCGGCGGATGCCAAGTACAAGCGGGTTCTCTCGCTGGGAACGGCAGGCGTCGGCTATGAGCCAGTGATTGATCAGCAGCAGATTGCCAAGCTCGATGCGCTGGCGCCCGTGTACCACAAGTTCGACGGCACCGGCGACCTCAAGGGGCTGCTGGAGGCGGTCAAGTCTGCGGGCGGAACGCTCAACGATCTGGCGCTGATCACCGGTTTCTTTGATGCCGACTGGGCAAAGGCTGCTGCATCGGTGGGTGTGCCGGCCTTCCGGCTCGGTGGCGATCACCGGGGCGGATGGGCGATGGTGGGTGAGGACGGCCCCGAGCTGGCTTACCTGCCACCTGCGCGGATCTACACCGCGTCCACCACGCGGCGCATGTTGGCTGACAGCGTGCAGAGCGGTACCACCAGCAGCCCTGCGGCGCCGGTTGCCAGTGCGGGCGAGTCCAAGGCGGAAGCCCTGCTGGCCCGGGTAGCGCAGGTGCTGGAAGACTCATTTGAAGGCAACGGCATAAGGACTATCCCAGCATGACGACCACCGCGTACAGCAGTGTGAGTGTGTTGATGGCCGTCCCCATCACGGCCAGCATGTTGTCCGCAGGCACCACCATCGTAGAACCCGACCCAGCGTTGGGCGAAACGATGTGGGTGTCTGCGGGCACGTACGCCGTGGGGGCAGAGCGCATCAGCAACCACAAGGTGTATTCCTGCGTGCAGGCTCACAACGGCCGCACTGCGCTGCCCGAGGCAGACCCGGACTACTGGCTCTTCAAACGCCCGAGCAACCTGTTTGCCCCGTTTGACTTCTACCGGTCCACGGCAGCAAAGGCCACGGGCAGTCTCACCTACAAGCTGCAGGTGCCGTTCTTCAGTGACGTGAAGATCTTCGGCGCCGTGGGCGACCAGGTGCAGATCATCGCGCGCGATGCCCCTGGGGGCGCCATCCTCAAGCAGTCCACGCAGGATCTGTGGGAGCAGGCCCTCGGCTTCTGGGAGCTGCTGTTCTCGCCATTGGGGGTGCGCAGCACGGTGGAGCTGACGGGTATTCCCATCAGTCCTACCTCTGAACTCACCGTAACGGTGAGCGCTGGCCCCACGGCCGCCGTGGAGCTGGGCACCTTGATGGTGGGCGAATGGCGCAGCCTCACCGGTGGCACGGGTGGCACCGAGTATGGCAGCGAGGCCGAGCCACGGTCTTACAGCTACATCAAGTTTTACGACGACGGCACGTTCGAGATCAAGCGCCGACCTGGCGCGACCGATCTCACGTTGTCGGCGGTGCTCGATGCCGACCAGGCCGAGTACACGGTGGGGCTGCTGCAGCAGGTGCTGGACGTGCCGGTGGCCATCTCAGCCACCGACGTGCCCGGCTACGGCTACCTCAGTGCCCTGGGCCTCATCAGCGGGCGGGTCAAACCAGTCAACAGCAAAGAAGCGCAGCTTGCTGCGCGTGTGAAAGGAATCATCTGATGAGTACGCTGGTAATCATCCCGCCCACCCCCGTTCCTGCGGTAACGCCCGTGCCACCGTTCCCGCCCCTGTCGGACCGTGTGCTGGGCACCTACAACACGAAGGCCTACGCCTTCGGCAACCACATGGGCACGTTGTTCATGCCCGAGTTGGTGGCCCTGTGCGGCAGTGCGTATTCCAACGCGCAGGCGGCCAACGTGGCGGCCACCATCGCCACCGCCATGGCTGCAGCTTCGGCCTCGGCCGTGGGCGCCGACAAGTGGGTGATGGGCACCAACTACCCGACCGATGTGACGGCCTGGAGTCCCATCGACAAGCAGACCTACCGGCGCAATGCGCCCGGCGGCATCAGCAACGTGGACCCCAGCATCGATAGCGGCGGCAGCACCTCTGGCTGGACCCGCGTAAGCGGCGGTGACTCGCTGCCCCAGTTTCTCCTCTCGACCCAAGGAATCGTATGACCATCAACGCTCAAAACTACGCATCCACGCCCAATACCGCAGTCGCACAGGTGGGCGGCGCCGCCAATGCCAACCGCGACGGCACGGGCACCATCGTGACGGTGTTCACCGCTGGCGCCTCGGGCTCGCGGGTGGACGACATCACGCTGACCGCCATCGTGACCACCACGGCGGGCATGGTGCGCCTGTTCCTGCACGACGGTGCCACCGCCAAGCTGTGGCGCGAGGTGATGGTCCCGGCCAACACGGTCAGCGCTACCAACCCGGCCTGGTCTGCGCTGCTCACCAACCTGGCGCTGGTGCTCAAAGCGGGCTGGAGCCTGCGCGCCAGCAGCGAAAAGGCCGAGCTGATCAACGTGTGCGTGACCCGCGCGGGGGATTTCTGATGAACGCGGGCCAGTTTCCTTTGGGTGATGGCCGCACGCTGGGTGCGCGCCGTGTGGCGGGTGTGTCCGGGCGCGAAGCTGTCGTTATTCAGAACACGACGTACGCGCCGACCGCCTCATCGTTTGCGACTGCTGCGGGTTTGGCTCAGTACACGGCGCTCTTGTCGGCAGCAACCCGCACGCGCATCTATTCCGCCACGGGGCGCGGCGCAGTGAGGATCATGCTGGTGGAAGTGCCGTCTGGTGCGTTGGATTACCGCATTGAAGCTTTCCTGGACGGCAACCGCATCTATGACCGCACCATCAACAATGGCTCCGGGAACGCTCAAGCGCAGGCGGTGGTGGGTATCAATGCCACGCCTACCTCTAGCGTGAACAACAACTTGTTCCCGGACTATTTGCCGTTTGACGCCTCGTTCGAGGTCTATCTGACGATCACCCAGGCGGGCCAGACCGCCCGGTGGTGCTACCTGGTGGAGGCACATCAATGATCCTCGAAGTGATCGGCGGCGAGCCCGCCCCAACACCGGCCAGCGACCTGCGCGCCATGCTGTGGGAGCAGATCAAGGCCCTGCGCGACCGCAAGACGCAGCTGGGCGGCTACCAAGTCGGCGCCCATTGGTTCCACAGCGACACTTTCTCGCGCACCCAGCAGATGGCGCTGGTGATGATGGGCGCGGGCATGCCCGCTGGCCTGCAGTGGAAAACCATGGGCGGGGAGTTTGTGACCATGACGCCCACCCTAGCTGAGCAGGTATTTGCAGCTGCGGCCACGCGCGATGCTGCGCTGTTCGCCCATGCCGAAGTGCTGAGGGGGCAGGTGGATGCGGCCGAAGACCCCCTGGCCGTGGATCTGTCCGCCGGGTGGCCTGAGTCGTTCGGCGGTGTGTGATGCGCGCCGCCTTCTACAAGGCCACCCGCCCCGGCGTGCAAGGCCTCTACAGCCATGCCGTGCAGTGGGTGGACCGTGGCCCCTACAGCCACTGCGAGCTGGTGTTTGCCGATGGCATGAGCGCCAGCGCGAGCTGGGTGGATGGCGGTGTGCGCTTCAAGCGCATCGACTACGACCCGGACCACTGGGACTTCATCGAACTGCCCGACCACCTGGAGGCAGCAGCCCGTGCCTGGTTTGAGGCGCACAAGGGCGAGCCCTACGACTTGCCCGGCAACCTGCGCTTCGTCTTCTGGCTGGTGCGCGAGGCGCCCGAGGGCTGGTTTTGCAGCGAGGCCGAGGGCGCAGCGCTCGGCATCCTGGAGCCCTGGCGATTGGGCCCCAACGGGCTGGCGGCGCTGCTGCTCAGCATCTACCCACAGCAACCCGCTTCGGCGGGTTTTTTTACGCCCGAGGTATCCACCCCATGATCGATTACATCAAGCACTTGCAGGCGGCGGGCGTCCCTGCGCACTACCACACGGCCGCCATCGCCGCCCTGGAGGGCGCCCGCGAGCGCGCACAGGGCCTCACGTGGGCAAAGTGGCGCGTGCGCCTGTTCAAGGCGGGCAAGATCGCCCGGCTGCTGCCCTGGGCGGCCGAGCGCCTGGTGGATGTGCGCCCCGACCTGGCCGACTGGGACATAGCGCCCATGGTCAACATCACAGCGCACGGCGACAACGTGCCATGGGTGGAGACACCCGAGGGCGGGCGCCCCGCGCCAGGCCAGTGGCTGGACCCTGCAGACGCGCAGGCCGTGGCGGCCAACTACTGGCTGCAAGGCACACACCCGCGCAGCCCTGAGAGCCGCAAGGCTTGGTACAGGCGCAACGCTGGCGAGTACCGCGCCTGGCGCCTTGGCGTGCCGGTGGACGTGGCCACGGGCGTGCAGGTGTGGCGGGGCGGCGGCGTGACGGTGCACCACTGCGGCGACGCCTGGCAGCTGCAGGCCACCGAGCAGCTGGTGGGCCCGCTGCACCTGCAGATCCGCGTGGGCTATGAGATCAGCAACGTGTGGCACGAGCCATCGGGGCAGCAAGCCTGGTGGCCCATCGCGGGCCATGACCTGCGCGCGCCCGTCACCTGGTCCGTGCTGCCCGCATGGGGGGCGCCGAATGCCTGAGCCCACTTCAACATCAGGCATCAGCCTGGCCGCTGTCTCCATCGCCTTGCTCGGCCCCATGGCCGGGCCGTATGCGCTCATCGTTTTCTCAGCACTGGCCGGTGCGCTGTGGCCGCTGAGCGCGGCCGAGACGATGAAAAGCAGCGCGGGCTTCTGGCTGATGCTGCGCTGCACGCTCACGGCAGTGGCGCTCACCTCGGCACTGTCGCTGCTACTGCAAAGCCGGTGGCAGATCCCGGCCAACGAAGCACTGGCCCCTGTGGCCTTCGCCATTGGCGCCCTTGGTAATGGCTGGCGCCCCGTGTTTGAGGCGGTGGGCGGCGCCCTTCAGGCCGTGCTTTCCCGCATTGGAGGGCCCAAGCCATGAACACGTTCTTGATCGCCCACGAGGCGGCCTGCTTTGCGCTGTTCTTCAGCGTCTTCTGCCGCATGCGCATCACGACACGGCGCACGCGCACAGCCATCCGGTTGTCGTTCTGGGCGCTTGGCACCGTGGCCGCCCTGGGCATGGCCTGGCCCTTCATGTCCTGGCCGCTGCCGTGGTTTGGCGTGCTCCTGGCCCTGGCCATCCTGCAGGTGCAGTGGGTCACATCCCATTACTGGAAGGGGGGAGTCCCCCGAAGTTTCACGACCGAAGGAAACCCATGAAGCTCACACCGCATTTCACGCTGGCCGAACTTACAGCCAGCAGCACAGCCCAGCGCCTGGGCCTGGACAACACACCGCCGCCCGAGATCCTGCCGCGCCTGGTGCTCACAGCCGAGATGCTGGAGCGCATCCGCAGCACGCTGGGCGTGCCCATCACTGTCACCAGCGGCTACCGTAGCCGCCAGGTCAACGAAGCCGTGCGAGGTGTCACCAGCAGCGACCACACCCAAGGCCACGCGGCCGACATTGTGGCGCCTGGCTACGGCACCCCGTACCAGATCGCCCGCAGCCTGGCGCCGCTGGTGTCGGTGCTGGGCATCGGCCAGCTGATCCTGGAGGGCGTGAAGGGCAAGCAGTGGGTGCACGTCAGCACCCGCGTGCCTGACAAGCCAGCCAACCGCGTGATCACCATCACCGACCAGGGCGCCCAGCTGGGCATTCAGGAATTGCCATGATTCCGCTGCCCACGATTACTCCCGTAATGGTTGCGCTGGCCATCAGCCTTGCGGCCAATGCTGGCTTGGGCTGGGCCTACCTGGGCCAGCGCGACGAAACCACGGCTGCCGCAGGGCAGCGCGACCAGGCGCGCGCAGATGCCACCGCCTGCAGCGATGCAGCGCAGGATCTGCGCGACCTGGCAGACAAGCGCAAGGCGGCGGCCGCACCGGCCCGCGCGGCCGCAGCGTCCACGGCGCAGGGCCTGCAGCAGCGCGCGGACTACACCCTGGGCCTGCAGCCCAAAGTGCAGGGCGATCTGTGCGCCAGCATGCAGGCGCTGGGCGACGAATGGCTGCAGGGGAGGGGGCGCAAATGAATGGAACATTTTTGAAAAAGCACCAGGTGCTTTTTGTTCCAACGCTGGCCGCTGCTTTGCTGGGCGCGGGTTGCGCTGGAACACCTCAGTACACACGTGTGAACGTCCCCGTTCCAGTGGAGTGCAAGGAGGTGGTGCCCGACCGGCCCGCCATGCCCACCGAGGCGCTGGCACCTGGTGCCGCCCCCTGGGTGCTGTTGCGCGCTGCCCTGGCTGAAATCGACCGCCGCGAGGCCTACGAGATCCAGATGCGCGCGGCCTTGATCGCGTGCACTGCTCCTATCGAGGCGGCGCCATGACTGTGCACACGCATGCACACCACCAGGGCGCCCGCCCTGGCCCCGGCCGCAAGGCTATCAAGCAGTTGAATGAGCGCCTGCGGCGAGAGCAGCGCGAGCTGGCCAGGGAGGTGCAGGAGCGTGCGGGGCGCGGGTGCTATCCGGTGCGAGAGGATGGGCCACCGCCGCGCATCGATTAAAAAAGGGCTTGCACAGTCCACAAAGTGGACTATAATATCCACCATGCACACGACATCGAGTGCACCGCCCCGGCGGCTCCGGGCTTCCTCAAGAGGATCACACATCATGGCAATCAAGTTCAACCTGCACCACGTCACCAACGGCACCATCAAAGCCCGCTGCTGGTATCACGTTTACACCCGCACCGATGGCCGCAAGTGCGTTGAAGTCAGCTCCAAGGACTACAACCGCGCTCTGGGCCAGATCTTCCCTGCCGAGTATTCGAACAACACCGACACGATGACCGACTACTTTGATAAGGGCCGCGTGGTGTTCTTTGAAGACCATCCCCTGTACGCAGCGGCCAAGGCCCGCGCCGAGGCCGTGCAGGCGATGTGGGACGCCAAAGCAGCAGAGCGCGAAGCAAAGCGCGCAGCCCGGATGGGCCGGTAAGTAGGGAGGGGCGGCAACGCCCCTTTTTACAATCAACCCATGAACCAAGATCAAACGCCCGACGATGACCTGGTGCCCATGCCGCTGCGTGTTGCACGCGAGCGAAAAGCGCGCTGGGTGCAGTTATCACGCGCCGAGGGCAAGAAGCTCACCGACTGGATAGTGGAGCGCGTTGAGCGCGATCTGCCACCCCAAAACCCACCCCCGCGAGACCATGCAAACCGCTGATTTCATCGCCTGGCACAAAGCCATGGGCTACACCTACGAAACAGGCGCCGAGGCCTTGGGCATGTCGCGCTCGGGGTATCACAAACTGCTCAGCGGGCAATCGGCCATTGATCGGCGCACCGCCCTTGCCTGCGCCGCTGTCGCCGCTGGCTTGAAAGAGTGGGCGCCCAAGGGCTAAACCACCACCGGCACCACCCACCAGGCCTGCTTTAGGTATCTGTGGTGCGCGTCAAAGTCCTTGCCCGTGAGGCGCATTCCGCCCTGTAGCACCCGCAGCTCTGCATTTTCGAGAGGCGGCAGCACTGCGGAATGGTCGGACGCCCCTTCTTTGGGCAGCAGCAGGGCGTGGCGAAATGGCTCGCCGGTCTGCGGGCGCTTGAGCCGGTACACCAGCCAGCCGGTTTGCCCGTTGGCCTTGGCCACATCGTTCTGCAGGCGGTTGCCCTGGCCGTCGTAGAGTCTGTAAACCGTGCAGTACATGCGCCATCCTCGAAACACTGTCAAAGCATACAGTGTTTCTGTTTCGCCCGTCCAGCGGTTGGCCGCGTGCGAAAATGGGGTTATCGTGGCGCTGAGAGGTAGCGCCCAAGAAGAAACGGTCCCCCCAATTTCCCCCCGGAATCGGCGCCAAAGCCAATAGGCATGCGGCAATCCGACCCCGGCTCGGGGCACCACGAAGAGCCTGTTCAATGTCTTTTTGGAGATCGCATTGGAGTGCAATCGGGATGAGTGGATGCTCCGGCTGCGCATTATGGGCTCATGCCCATGCAAGCAACCGGGGCGTCCAATTGCCCGATTTCACTCCAACCCTGTGGGCAAGGGACTTGTGCGACTCCAAAAAGACATTGAACAGGCTCTAGGATTCAATCATGTCAAGTTACAACGCTCCCTTTGAAATCCACGTCCACGGACAGGTCCCCTTGCGCGCTGATGTGAGTTTTGACCAGCTCCAGGAAGCGCTCAAGCCTTTGTGGAAGTACGCTGGAGCCCGTTCGCTGGCCGATGGCGCTGCCAGTGCCTACGAGGAAGAGCCAGGCATCAAGTTCGATGCGCAAGAGCACTTGCTGCAAATGTGCTGGACCGTGCGGGGCGATGAAGACTTTCGCCAGTCGCTCGACGAGATGTGCATGAGCCTCAACGAACTGGCCGAGCAGGGGGCCGCGATCGAGGTCACGTTCTACGACGCCGACTTTGACGAGGAAGAGGAAGAGCAGGGCGCCGAGTCGCGCGACGACTTTGTGATGCTCTTCGTGGGGCCCACCCCGGCCGCCATCATGCAGGTGCAGCGTGATTTGCTGGTGCAGGACGTGGTGAACATGATGGAGCGGCATTTTGATGGCGCCGAGTTGGGGGGCGTGGTCGCGGAAATCGACAAGCTTTTCAGCCAACGGTTTGATGCGCTGGTGAACTCGCTGGAAATCGGCAAGCCCCCGCGCGGCCCGGGGGGGCCAGGCAGCAGTGGCCATGGTGGCGGCGGTGGTCGCCGTCCCCGCCACCTGCACTGACATCCTCGCTGCAAGCAAGGCTTTCAACGCCGCAGGTCGGCCGCACTGGCTTGCTGTGGCTCGGGCATCTGCGCGGCTGACCGCCGTCTTGCCACCGCGTTGCAGCCTTGCAGCCACGCTGCTCCCCCATGACCTCCGACCTCCCTTATCTGCGTTCTTACCCTGCGGCCTTGCAGGCGCAGGCGCGCGACCTGCTGGTGCAGGGAAAGCTCGGTGCGGTGCTGCAACGCAAGTACCCCGCTGCCCATGCCGTGCGCAGCGACAAGGCGCTGTACGACTACACGCAGGAGCTGAAGGCGCGTTACCTGCGCAACGCGGGCACAGTCAACAAGGTGCTGTTCGACAACAAGATCCACGTGGTGCGCCACGCGCTGGGTTTGCACACGGCGGTGTCGCGTGTGCAGGGCAATCGCTTGACGGCCAAACACGAGATCCGCATTGCCGCGATGTTCAAGCAGGCGCCGGACGAGTTTCTGCGCATGATCGTGGTCCACGAGCTGGCCCACCTGCGCGAGAAGGACCATGGCAAAGCCTTCTACCAGCTGTGCACCCACATGGAGCCGCAGTACCACCAGTACGAGTTCGACCTGCGGCTGTACCTCACGCATGTGGAACACGCGGGCACCCGGTTGTGGGGTGTGGAGCAGCCCTGAGAGCTGTGACATAAGCCTGAATTGCTATTCTTTCGATAGCTATTCAGGCTTGGTGAACGCGCGCAGAGGCCGATTGTTGCTTTGAATCAGGGCACTTGCACAGACTGGCAGCAACTCGCGGGCAGGTCCAACCAGCGCTGCGCCGCGACCTCCAGCATGGCGACGGGGCCCGTGGTCAGCAGTTGCACCGGGGGCGTGGCCTCAGACTGCGGTACGGGGGGCTGGCCAGGCCGAGTTTCTGCGGGCACATGCAGCAGTCCAGCAGCTTCCAGCAGGCGCCGCGTCTGGCGGGCCACGGGCTCGCCGGTCTCGATGAACTGGACGTCCGGCCCCACAAGCGCGCGCAGTTCATGGGCCACAAAGATGTAGTGTGTGCAGCCCAGCACCAGGGTGTCCATCTGCCCTGCGGCGGTGCCAAAACTGCCCATGGCCTGGACATAACGCGCGCACAGCGCGCCAGTCTCGGTGGCTTCGACGGGGCTGTCCGGGGGGGCTATCGGAAGCGCCACGCTGCGCTCGATGGCATGGGCCAGGCCATCGCAGGGCTGCACAACAAACTGCGCCTGGCCTGCCAGTGAAGCCATGAGCTTGCCGAACTTCGCACTGGTCAGCGTGCCCCGCGTGCCGATCACGCCCACGTGCCCGGTCTTGGTGACGGCCAGCGCGGGCTTGATGGCAGGTTCCAGGCCCACCAGGGGCAACGTGGGGTGGCTGCTGCGCACTTCGTGGATGGCGGCTGCCGTGGCGGTGTTGCAGGCCACGACCAGGGCCTTGATGCCATGCTGCTCGCACAGGTACTGTGTGATGGCATGGGTGCGCGCCGCCACATAGGCGTCGCCCCGTTCGCCGTAAGGCGCGTGGGCGCTGTCGGCCAGGTACACAAAACGTTCGTGCGGCATGGTGGCCAGCAGCGCGCGCAGCACGCTCAGCCCGCCGACGCCACTGTCAAAAACACCGATGGGAGAAGAGGCCTGCGGCATCGAGGAACCAAGCTCTGGCTGTTGGACGAAAGCGTGGATTGTAGGAAAGACGCCGCTCCCGTGCTGGAAGGCGCAAGCGCGCAAGAAAAAACCGCCCGAGGGCGGTTTGGAGAGCCGTTGCCCAGGTGCCAGAACGGAGCCTGGCACGGGGCTCGGTGCAGGGCCGGGGCTCAGGCCGTCGCGACTTCAATGCCCTTGAACTCGCCCGAGGCGATGCGCTTTTGCCACTCGGCCGGGCCGGTGATGTGGGCGCTGGTGCCACCGGCGTCCACGGCCACGGTCACGGGCATGTCCACCACGTCGAATTCGTAGATGGCTTCCATGCCCAGGTCTTCAAAGCCCACGACCTTGGCGGTCTTGATGGCCTTGGAGACCAGGTAGGCGGCGCCGCCCACGGCCATGAGGTAGGCGCTCTGGTGCTTCTTGATGGCCTCGATGGCGACCGGGCCGCGCTCGGCCTTGCCCACCATGGCGATCAGGCCCGTCTGGGCCAGCATCATCTCGGTGAAGCCGTCCATGCGCGTGGCGGTGGTCGGGCCTGCGGGGCCCACGGCTTCGCCCTTGACGGGGTCCACAGGGCCCACGTAGTAAATGACGCGGTTGGTGAAGTCCACAGGCAGCTTCTCGCCCTTGGCCAGCATGTCCTGGATGCGCTTGTGGGCGGCATCGCGGCCGGTCAGCATCTTGCCGTTGAGCAGCAGCGTGTCGCCGGGCTTCCAGCTGGCGACTTCTTCCTTGGTCAGCGTGTCGAGATTGACCTTCTTGCTCTTGTTGTAGTCGGGCGCCCAGTCCACGTTGGGCCACAGGTCCAGGCTGGGGGGCGTGAGGTACACGGGGCCCGAGCCGTCCATCACAAAGTGCGCATGGCGCGTGGCGGCGCAGTTGGGGATCATCGCAATCGGCTTGCTGGCCGCGTGCGTGGGGTACATCTTGATCTTGACGTCCAGCACGGTGGTCAGGCCACCCAGGCCCTGCGCGCCAATGCCCAGGGCGTTGACCTTCTCAAACAGCTCCAGGCGCAGCTTTTCGACATTGTCGAGTTCGGCCCCGCTGGCTTGCTTGGCCTGCAGCTCGTACATGTCCAGGTCGTCCATCAGGCTTTCCTTGGCCATGAGCACGGCCTTCTCGGCCGTGCCACCAATGCCGATACCCAGCATGCCAGGCGGGCACCAGCCAGCGCCCATGGTGGGCACGGTCTTGAGCACCCAGTCCACCACGTTGTCGCCGGGGTTGAGCATGTACATCTTGGACTTGTTCTCCGAGCCGCCGCCCTTGGCCGCCACGGTGATGTCCACGGTGTTGCCGGGCACGATCTCGGTGAAGATCACGGCAGGGGTGTTGTCCTTGGTGTTCTTGCGGGCGAACTGCGGGTCGGCCACGACCGAGGCGCGCAGCGTGTTGTCGGGGTGGTTGTAGCCCCGGCGCACGCCTTCGTTGATGGCGTCATCCAGGCTGCCGGTGAAGCCTTCCCAGCGCACATCCATGCCCACTTTCAGGAACACGTTGACGATGCCGGTGTCCTGGCAGATGGGGCGCTGGCCGGTGGCGCTCATCTTGCTGTTGGTCAGGATCTGCGCGATCGCATCCTTGGCCGCCGGGCTCTTTTCACGCTCGTAGGCGCGGGCCAGGTGGGCGATGTAGTCGGTGGGGTGGTAGTAGCTGATGTACTGCAGCGCGCCGGCAATGGATTCGATCAGGTCTTCTTGGCGAATGGTCGTCGTGGTCATGGCGGTGGGGGTTTTAGGGAAAACGCGAACCCCGAATTATCCCCCGCCGGGCTTGCGCGGTCCTGTCAGGGGCCATGGGCGGTGCTGGCGCACCATGGCCTGGGGTGGGTATGCTGCGGCTTGGTGTTTCGTTCCACCCCCATTCGCTCGCTGAGCGGCAAGGCCCACCCGTGAAAACTTCCACCCCCGCCCCGACCGCAGTCCGCACCGAAAAAGACACTTTCGGTCCCATCGATGTGCCCGCCGACCGGCTGTGGGGCGCGCAGACACAGCGCTCGCTGCACCACTTCGCAATCTCGGGCGAGCGCATGGCGCCCGAGCTGATCCGCGCGTTGGCCCAGGTCAAGCGGGCCGGTGCCTATGTGAACAACGCACTGGGCCTGCTCGACGCCGCCAAGACCACGGCCATCGTGGCGGCGGCGGATGAGGTGATTGGCGGTGGCCACCTGCAGGAGTTTCCGCTGGTGGTGTGGCAGACCGGCTCGGGCACCCAGACCAACATGAACATGAACGAGGTGCTGGCCAACCGCGCCAGCGAGCTGCTGGGGGGGCCGCGCGGCGAGGCGCGGCTGGTGCACCCCAACGACGAGGTGAACAAGAGCCAGTCGAGCAACGACGTGTTCCCCACCGCCATGCACCTGGCGGCGGTGGACGCGCTGATGCACCGCCTGTTGCCCGCGCTGCACGGCCTGCGCACCACGCTGGCGGCCAAGGCCCAGGCGTTTGACGGCATTGTGAAGATTGGCCGCACGCACCTGCAGGACGCCACGCCGCTCACGCTGGGCCAGGAGATCTCGGGCTGGGTGGCGCAGCTGCAGCATGGCGAGCAGCATGTGCGCGCTGCGCTGCCCCACCTGGGCGAGCTGGCCCTGGGCGGCACTGCCGTGGGCACGGGGCTCAATGCCCCCGCAGGCTACGCGCAGGCCGTGGCCAAGGAGCTGGCCGATCTGACCGGCCTGCCGCTGGTCACCGCCCCCAACAAGTTCGAGGCCCTGGCCAGTTGCGATGCGCTGGTGCATGCCCATGGCGCGCTCAAGACCCTGGCAGCCAGCCTGATGAAGATCGCCAACGATGTGCGCTGGCTGGCCAGCGGCCCGCGCAGCGGGCTGGGCGAGATCACCATCCCTGAGAACGAGCCGGGCTCGTCCATCATGCCCGGCAAGGTCAACCCCACGCAGTGCGAGGCGCTGACCATGCTGTGCGCGCAGGTGCTGGGCAATGACGTGGCCATCAACATCGGCGGGGCCTCGGGCAACTTCGAGTTGAACGTGTTCCGCCCGATGGTGATCCACAACTTCTTGCAAAGCGTGCGCCTGCTGGCCGACGGCATGGCCAGCTTCAACGAGCACTGCGCCGTGGGCATCGAGCCCAACCAGGCGCGCATCAACGACCTGGTGGAGCAGTCGCTGATGCTGGTGACGGCGCTGAACCCGCACATCGGCTACGACAAGGCGGCCTTCATTGCGAAGAAGGCGCACAAGGAGGGCACCAGCCTGCGCGCAGCGGCCGTGGCTTCGGGCCATGTGACGGGCGAGCAGTTTGACCAGTGGGTGGTGCCGGGACAGATGGTGGGGCGTTGAGCCTGCGCGGCCTCGCTGGGAAAAGCGGGTTTTTGTAGAAAAAATGCCGCTACCGCCTGTTCTGATTGTCTTTGTTGCTATTGAAATAATAGCTAATGCGCCCAGGCCGTTGAAGCCCGCAAACCATCAGGTTGCTGGCGGGCCCTCGTGGTTCGGGTCCAGTGCAAAGCCCACGCCATACACCGAGCGGATCCAGTCGCTGCCATCACCGCTGGCGGCCTTGAGTTTCTTGCGCAGGTTCTTGATGTGGCTGTCGATGGCGCGTTCGTTCACATCCAGCGTGTCGTCATAGGCCTGGTCCAGCAACTGGGCGCGCGAGAAGATGCGGCCCCGCTGGCGCGCCAGCACCTGCAGCAGCTTGAATTCGCGGCGTGTGAGGTTGAGCGGCGTGCCGTGCAATGTGGCTTGCCAGTGTGATTCGTCTAGCACCAGCGCCTCCACCGTGGTGGGGGCCGTCGGTGGCTCCTGCGCTGCAGCGCTGCGGCGCAGCACGGCCTTGACGCGGGCCACCACCTCGCGCGGCGAAAACGGCTTGCAGATGTAGTCGTCCGCGCCCAGCTCCAGGCCAATCAGGCGGTCCACCTCTTCCACGCGGGCAGTGAGCATGATGATGGGGTTCTGCGTGTGGCGCCGCGCCTGGCGCAGGATGTCGAGGCCGTCCATGCCGGGCAGCATGATGTCCAGCAGCGTGAGGTCGGGCGGCGCGGCCACGATGCTGGCGAGGGCTGCGCGGCCATCGGCCTGGTGCTCGACGGTGTAGCCCGCGTGGCGCAGGTAGTCCACCACGATGGTGGCGATGTCGGGTTCGTCTTCGACGACAAGGATGCGTGGGCTCATGGGGCGGTGTTGTCCAGAAGGGGCAGAGTCAGCGTGATGCGCAGCCCGCCCAGGGGCGATGCCTCGGCCGCCAGCGTGCCGCCATGTGCGAGCACGATGGCACGGCAGATCGCCAGGCCCAGGCCCGAGCCGCCATGGTCGCGGTTGCGCGAGGTCTCGGCGCGGTACAGGCGCTCAAAGATGCGGGGCAGCTCGTGCGCGGGCACGCCGGGCGTGCTGTCGTCCAGTTGCACCTGCAGCATCGGCAGGTGGGCCGCGCTGCCGGGGGCTGCCACTTCGCGCGCCGTGATCTGCAGCAGGCCACCAGCATCGGTGTAGCGCAAGCTGTTCTCCAGCAGGTTCAAAAACACCTGGTGCAATTGCTGCGCGTCGCCTAGCACCAGTGGCGCGGGCACCTGTGCGGCCAGAGCGTCCAGGCCCGTGGTGTCCACATCGATGCCCGCCTGCGCCAGGCGTGGGCGCATCGACGCCAGTGCTTCGCCCAGCAGCGACAGCGGGTGCACGGGCACCTGGGCCGAGGGCGCGCTGGTGCCCGCTGCATCCAGGCTGGCGCGCAGGTCGCCCACCAGCTGGATCAGGCGCATCACCTGCCGGTGCAGGCGCAGCGCGGTCTTGTCGTCAAAGGGGCGGATGCCGTCCTGCACTGCCTCGATCTCGGCGCGCATGGCAGCCAGGGGGGTGCGCAGCTCGTGGGCCACGTCGCCCAGCCACTGGCGGCGGCTGGCCTCGATGCTGCTCAGTTGTTCGGCCATGGTGTTGAAGGTGCGGGCCAGCTGGGCCAGTTCGTCGTTGCCGTGTACGGGCACGCGGGTGTGCAGTGCGCCTTGCGCAATGGCGCGTGCGCCGGTGGCCAGGGCCTCGACCGGGCCCAGCCAGCGCCGGGCCAGCCAGCCGGACAGCAGCAGCGCCAGCGCCAGCCCGGCCAGGCCCGTCCATGCCACAAAGCCCAGGTGCTGGGCCAGAAAGGCCTGATCGGCCTCGGTGCGCACGCCCTGAGGCGGTGCCAGCACCAGGTGGCCGATGGTCTGGCCGCCCTCGCCGCGCAGCGCCAGGCGTGCGCCGCCGGGCTGGGGCGCGGTGCCCACCACCAGGCGCTCCTGCGCGTCGAGCAGGCCCAGGCGGGGGTAGATGTCATCGCGGTGGCGCGGTGGGGGCGGGAAGCTGCCCGGGCCCTGGCTGCGCAGGTCGTCGGGCGGTGGGGGCGGAGGGGCCGGGTCTGCCTGGCCCGGGGGCGGGCCGGGGCGTGTGTCGGGCGCACCGCCGGGGTCGCCGGAGGGCGGTGGGCTGGGGCGGCGCGGGCCACCGCCGGGGTGGCTGAGGCGGCCCCACAGCGTGGACTGGCTGCGCAGGCTGTCCCATCCGCCCGCCTGGGCGTGGTGGGCCTGCAGGCGCTCGGCCAGCCAGTCCATGCGCGCCAGCTCGATCTCGGCCACATACGGCCCCAGCCCGCGCTGCAGACCCAGGCGCGAGAAGCCCGCAAAGATCAGCAGCAAGGCCACCAGCAGGGCGGCCAGGGCGAGGAAGGCTTTGCGGTGCAGGGTCAGGTGGGGCATGGAGCTGGGGTGGCGTTCAGCGATCAGCGGGCAGGTGGTGGGCCGCCCGCGCCGCCGGGGCCACCGGGCCCGCCTGCGGGCATGGCCACCAGGGTGCCATTCATTGTGCGGCATGTGCCGGTCAGTGATTTCCCGTCGGGCATGGTCAGCGTGACGCTGGCGCCTTCGGCCTTGCCCTTGCAGGCGGCGTACGCCTCGGGCGGTGGTGCGGGCGGGGTGCCGCCACGCTCTGGCTGGGCCCAGGCGGCGACGGTGGTGGCGCCCAGGGCCAGAAGGGCCAGGCGGGCGAGAGAGCTGCGAATCAGGGACATGGGGTTACCTTGTGAAGGAGAGGGGTTGGGGTCAGGCCGCGATCGAGATCGTGATGCTGGCGGCGTAGCCACCGCCCGTGTTGGCCTGCATGGTGGTCATCTCCAGCGCGGTGCCGTCGCTGAACACGTTGTCGGTGGCAAAGGTGATGGCAGCCAGGTTGCGCACGCTGGCGCTGTAGCCCGCATTGCTGCTGTAGATGCTGCTGAGCAGCGCGGTGGGGAAGGCCAGCTGCGTGGTCTTGACCTTGTTGCGTGCGTTGCTGGCGGCGGCGAGGCTGGGGTACACCTCCAGGTGCATGTGGGGCATGCGGCCTGCGTAGCAGCCGGGCACGATGGTGGTGAAGGTGACGGTGCCGCTGGCATCGGTGGCCTGCACGCCGCGCAGGTAGTTGTCGGCGATGTTGTTGGAGGTGTAGACCGAGTAGTTGCCGTCCTGCGTGCAGTGCCACAGATAGATGGCGTAGCCCGCGAGCGGGGCGCAGCTGGCCTGGGTGTTGGTCAGCGTGATGGTGATGGTGAGCGGCACGCCCCCGACCTGGGTGGACGAGCCGATGGAGCTGCGGATGTCCGAGCGCACGATGCCGCTGAGCGCCAGCACGTTGTAGGTGTTGTTGCTGGCCGTGGAGCCGTCGGCGGGGTAAGGGCCTGCGGTTTCCTCGGGCACGACCGAGCAGGTGGTGGTGGTGCCTGTACCCGTCCCGGTGCCGGTCCCGGTCCCGGTTCCGGTTCCGGTTCCGGTTCCGGTTCCGGTTCCGGTTCCGGTTCCGGTTCCGGTTCCGGTTCCGGTTCCGGTTCCAGTGCCTGTTCCCGTACCGGAGGTATCGGTGGTGTCCGTGGCGGCGGTGTCGCTGCCCCCGCCCCCGCAGCCCCACAGGGTGGCAACGCCCAGCGAGCCGAGGGCGCTCAGGGCAAAACGGCGGTTGGCAGAGGCCTGCGCGGCAGGGGCGAGGGGCGCAGAGGGGAGTGGGTTGTGGGGGCTGTGGTCCATGGATTTCTCCTGCAGGTAGGAACAGTGGGGGGATGGCCTGCACTGTGCCGCCCGATTGGGGAGAAATCTGGGAGCGGGAGGGTGGGGTGTGGTTGCTATATTTTTAATAGCTATCAGGGCATGACTGTTGCGCGGTAAGCACTGTTTTTATTCAAGTTTTTGGTCCTTGCGCCGTTCAACAGCGCCATGCACCGGGCCCGGGCCGGGCCACGGCCTCCCTACGGCGCTGCACGGGTGGACGCGTGGCGGCACTGGAACGGGCGGTCGCTGCGCGCAATGTCGTCGCTGCCACATTGCCATTGGCGGATGTCGGTCTGCTGTTTGCGGGTGCGCAGCAGCGGGGTGTAGACCAGGTGCTTGCCCGCCAGGGCTGCGCCCTCTGTGCCACCCACGCCCTCGGCAATCGTCAGCCGCACCACGCCACTGGCGGGGTCGATCCTCAGGGCCTGGAAGCCCGCAGGCAGGCGTTCGGTCGGGCCGGACGGACCCAGGCCGATGGCGGCTGCACTGGGCGGAAACTTGCCTGTGCTGCGGTAGTGGTTCTCCACCAGTTGCAGCACCACCCGCGCCGCGCCGTCAAGCTGGCGCACGGTGTCGCGCAACGGGTTGGCGGGCTCGCTGCGGGGGCTCCACAGCACCAGCGCCACCACAATGGCCAGGCCCAGCACCGCCAGGCCGCCCAGCACCACCAGCCCTTTGAGGAACCAGCCGGGCCCCGGGGCATTGGCAATCGCCTCGCGAATGGCCGCATCGTCGGCATCGCGCGCGACCACAAAAGTGCCCGTCATGGAGCTGTGCAGGCCGCGCTCGCCAAACAGCGCTGTGAGCAGGCGGTGCAGCAGAAACGGCACGGCCAGCGTGAGGCCGAGGGTGAGCGAGTATTTCAGAAAGTGTCGCAACGCCGAGCGCGCCACGCCCGGCCGCTCGCCCGTGCGGGTGACCACCCGCAGGCCCTGTACCCGCTTGCCGAAAGAGCCCGCGCCCAGCGCATCCATCAGTCCCGGCAGGAGCAGCCCCAAGGCGCCCAGCGCCAGCGCGGCGGCCAGCAGGGGGCCGGGTGGTGCGCCGTCGAGGGCGCTGCTGGCCAGTGCCCAGGCGGTCAGCAGGGCCGCCGGGACGGCCGCCATGGCCAGGCCATCGATCAGCGTGGCCCCCAGGCGCGCCAGCATGCTGGGGAACACGGCCGCCTGCGCATGCTGTGCCGGCGATGGGGCGGAGGGCGACTGTGGCCGGGGGCGCGCCTTGGCAGTGGCCGCCCCTGCAGTGCGTGGGCCGATCCCCTCACCCGCTGCGGCCAGCGGCGCATTGCAGCTGAAGCAGTGGGTGTACGAGGCCGGGTTCTGCCAGTTGCACTGCGGGCATTGCATGGCGCGGCGGTGGCCGGGGCCTCAGTGGTGGCTTGCAGCGGGGGCCGTGTGCGACATCAGGCGGTCGGTCAGGGCAATGGCCAGCGCGCTGAGCAGGAACACGGTGTGGATGATGGTCTGCCACATCAGAACCTTGACGTCGTAGTTGGCGGCGTTGATGAAGGTCTTGAGCAGGTGGATGGAGCTGATGCCGATGATGGCGGTGGCCAGCTTGACCTTGAGCACCGAGGCGTTCACGTGGCTCAGCCATTCGGGCTGGTCGGGGTGGTCTTCGAGGTGCAGGCGCGAAACAAAGGTTTCGTAGCCGCCCACAATCACCATGATCAGCAGGTTGGAGATCATGACCACGTCGATCAGCGCCAGTACCACCAGCATGATGATGGTCTCGTTGAGCGAGGTGACCTCAAAATCGCTCTTGTAGCCAATGCTGGAGACCAGGCTCTTGAGCGCCCCAGTGTTGCCAAAGGCGGCTTCGATCAGGTGTACCAGCTCCACCCAGAAGTGGAAGACATACACCGCCTGCGCCAGAATCAGGCCGAGGTACAGGGGCAACTGCAGCCAGCGGCTGGCAAAAATCAGCGAGGGCAGGGGGCGCATGGGCGACGGGGAGGCGGGGTTTTTGGGCTGGGTCATAGAGGGATAGGGAAAGATCGGAGGGTCCGGGGTCGCGCGATTTTAGGGGCGTGGTGTGACAGCCCTTCTCCCCAGTGGCCATCCCGACATGGTGCAGGGTGTAGATTCTGTAAGCTTCGCGCCAGTCAGTGGCTTGTAAGTGCTGCGCCCGACAGTACCGCCCAATTTCAATTCCATCAAAACCAGGAGACAACACCATGAGTGCGCCCACATCCGCGATCGAGTCCGTTTTGGTCGAGAACCGCGTGTTCCCGCCGTCCGATGCGGTCGTCAAGGCGGCCCGCGTGTCCGGCATGGCGGGCTACGACGCACTGTGTGCCGAGGCCGACAAGGACTTCGAGGGCTTCTGGGCACGCCTGGCGCGCGAAAACGTGAACTGGAGCAAGCCCTTCACGCGCACGCTGGACACGTCCAACGCCCCGTTCTTCAAATGGTTTGACGATGGCGAGCTGAACGCATCGGCCAACTGCCTGGACCGCCACATCGGCACCCCCACCGAGAACAAGACCGCCATCGTCTTCGAAGCCGACGATGGCGCGGTCACCAAGATCACCTACAAGGAATTGCTGGCCCGCGTGAGCCAGTTTGCCAACGCGCTCAAGGCCCACGGCGTGGCCAAGGGCGACCGCGTGCTGATCTACATGCCCATGACCATCGAGGGCGTGATCGCCATGCAGGCCTGCGCGCGCATCGGCGCCACGCACAGTGTGGTGTTCGGCGGCTTCAGCGCCAAGGCGGTGCAGGAGCGCATCATCGACGCGGGCGCGGTGGCCGTGATCACTGCCAACTTCCAGATGCGCGGCGGCAAGGAGCTGCCGCTCAAGGCCATCATCGACGAAGCCCTGGCCATGGGCGGCTGCGACACCATCCGCAACGTCTTCGTGTTTGAACGCACTGCGACGGCCTGCAACATGGTGCCTGGGCGCGACAAGACCTTTGGCGAAATCCTGGCCGGGCAGAGCACCGAGTGCGCCCCCGTGCCTGTGGGCGCCGAGCACCCGTTGTTCATCCTGTACACCAGCGGCTCCACCGGCAAGCCCAAGGGCGTGCAGCACAGCACCGGTGGCTACCTGCTGTGGGCCAAGCTCACCATGGACTGGACGTTCGACCTGCGGGCCGACGACGTGTTCTGGTGTACGGCCGACATCGGCTGGATCACTGGCCACACCTACGTGGCCTACGGTCCGCTGGCAGCGGGCGCCACGCAGATCATCTTTGAAGGCATCCCGACCTTCCCCAACGCCGGCCGGTTCTGGCAGATGATCGAAAAGCACAAGTGCACGATCTTCTACACCGCGCCCACCGCCATCCGTTCGCTCATCAAGGCCGCTGAGGGCGATGCTGCCGTGCACCCCGCACGTTCGGACCTGTCGAGCCTGCGCATCCTGGGCAGCGTGGGCGAGCCCATCAACCCCGAAGCCTGGATGTGGTACCACAAGAACGTGGGCGGCGAGCGCTGCCCCATCGTGGACACCTTCTGGCAGACCGAAACCGGCGGCCATGTCATCACCCCGTTGCCCGGTGCCACGCCGCTGGTGCCCGGCAGCTGCACGCTGCCCCTGCCCGGCATCGCCGCCGCCATCGTGGATGAAACCGGCAATGATGTCGCCAACGGCGCGGGCGGCATCCTGGTCATCAAGAAGCCCTGGCCCAGCATGATCCGCACCATCTGGAACGACCCCGAGCGCTTCAAGAAGGCCTACTTCCCCGAAGAGCTCAAGGGCTACTACCTGGCCGGTGACGGCGCGGTGCGCAGTGCCGACCGGGGCTACTTCCGCATCACCGGCCGCATCGACGACGTGCTCAACGTCTCGGGTCACCGCATGGGCACGATGGAAATCGAGTCGGCCCTGGTGTCCAAGACCGACCTGGTGGCCGAAGCCGCCGTAGTAGGCCGCCCCGACGACGTGACCGGCGAGGCCATCTGCGCGTTTGTGGTGCTCAAGCGCGCTCGCCCCACCGGCGAAGAAGCCAAGCAGATCGCCAACGAACTGCGCAACTGGGTGGCCAAGGAAATCGGCCCCATCGCCAAGCCCAAGGACATCCGCTTTGGCGACAACCTGCCCAAGACCCGCAGCGGCAAGATCATGCGCCGCCTGTTGCGCAGCATTGCGAAGGGCGAGGCCATCACGCAGGACACCAGCACATTGGAGAACCCTGCAATTCTCGATCAGTTGGCCAAGGCCAACTGATCGAGGAGGGCGCCGAAGGCGCCCGCGCATAGCGCTTGCGGGGTTTGGGGACACTCATATCGCGCAGCGATGTGACGTGGCCACAGAATCCGGGTCGATCATCCCCCGACGGTGATCGAAGCCGCTGCAATTGATCGAGAAGGGCACCGCAGGCGCTTGCGCGCAGCGCTTGTTCTGCCACCAAAAAGTAAAAGCCGCGTCACATACCCTGTGGCGCGGCTTTTTTGCTGCGGCTCCGGGGCGTTGCACCCCAGACCAGCAGTTGCGTCAATCGCTTCTTACTTCTGCGTCAGCACCCAGGCAGCCAGCTTCTTGGCGTCTGCGTCGTTGACCTGTGCGTTGGCAGGCATGGGAACCGGGCCCCACACGCCAGAGCCACCCTTGATGATCTTGGCGGCCAGCTTGTCCACGGCGTCTTTCTGGCCTGCGTACTTGGCCGCCACGTCCTTGTACGACGGGCCCACCAGTTTCTTGTCCACCGCATGGCAGGCCATGCAGTTCTTCGATGTCGCCAGGGCCATATCGGCCATTGCGGGTGCCGCAACCGACAGCGTCATGGCAAGAGTGATCAGGGTACGCTTCATGGTGGGATTTCCTGTGGTTGAGTTACAGTGCTTTTAATGGGATTGTAGTGACTTGGGTTGACAAACCCTTGTCCCGCATCAATCAGGCCTGTGATGGCATTTTCTGGAGACTGTGATGTATCTGCTGGGTCTTTCCCTTCTCATACTGGCACTGAAATACTTTGAAATCGGCCCCGTGGCGGCCTGGTCCTGGTGGTGGGTGCTGGCGCCTTTCGGGGCCACTGCACTGTGGTGGGCCTGGGCCGATTCCACGGGCTACACCAAGCGCAAGGCCATGGAAAAAATGGACCAGCGCAAGCAGGACCGCATCAACAAGCACAAGGAAGCTCTGGGCATCCAGCCGCGCAAGCCGCGCTGAACAGCTGGCGCGCTGGATGCAGCGCTGGTGTGGTTTACCCACCAACAACAAAAAACGCCCGGAGCATTGCTTTCGGGCGTTTTTTGTTGTCTGGAGCGGGTGGTGGGGCGATGAGCTTGCCCCCCGAACTCATCCGGCCTCATGGCCCACCGATAACGCTTCAAAAAGCATCCAGCACCGCCCCCTTGCTGGCGCTCGATGCATTGAATGCAAACTTGGCCTGCACGCCCCGCGTGTAACGTGGGGCAGGGGCCGTCCAGGCGGCGCGGCGCTGGGCGATCTCTTCGTCGGGCACATTGAGCTGCAGCAGCAGCTGGCGCGCGTCGATGGTGATGCTGTCGCCCTCGTTGACAAAAGCAATCGTGCCGCCCGCCGCGGCCTCGGGCGCCACGTGGCCGACCACCATGCCCCAGGTTCCGCCGGAGAAGCGGCCGTCGGTGATCAGGCCCACGCTCTCGCCCAGGCCCGCGCCGATCAGCGCGCCGGTGGGCGCCAGCATCTCGGGCATGCCGGGGCCGCCCTTGGGGCCCAGGTAGCGCAGCACCATCACGTCGCCGGCCTTGATCTTCCCCGCCAGGATGGCTTCCAGTGCCGACTGCTCGTCGTCAAACACGCGGGCCGGACCGGTGATCACGGGGTTCTTCAGGCCGGTGATCTTCGCCACCGATCCCTCGGGGCTCAGGTTGCCCTTGAGGATGGCCAAGTGGCCCTGCGCGTACATGGGGTTGCTGATGGGACGAATCACGTCCTGGTCGGCACGCGGCTGGTCGGGCACGTCCTTCAGCACTTCGGCCACCGTCTTGCCCTCGATGGTGAGGCAGTCGCCATGCAGCAGGCCCGCATTGAGCAGAATTTTCATGACCTGCGGAATTCCGCCCGCGCGGTGCAGGTCCACGGCCAGGTACTTGCCGCTGGGCTTCAAGTCGCACAGCACGGGGGTCTTCACGCGCACGCGCTCGAAGTCATCAATGCTCCACTCCACGCCAGCCGCGTGGGCAATCGCCAGGAAGTGCAGCACCGCGTTGGTCGAGCCGCCCGTGGCCATGATGACGGCCACGGCGTTCTCGATGGACTTTTTGGTCACGATGTCGCGCGGCTTGATGTCCTTCTTGATGGCCTCGATCAGCACCTTGGCCGACTCCTTGGCCGAGTTCATCTTCTCGTCGTGCGGGTTGGCCATGGTCGACGAATACGGCAGGCTGATGCCCAGGGCCTCGAACGCGCTGCTCATCGTGTTGGCGGTGTACATGCCGCCGCAGGAGCCCGTGCCGGGGATGGCACGCTTTTCGATTTCTTTCAGGTCAAAGTCGCTGAGCTTGCCCGCCGCGTTCTCGCCCACGGCCTCGAACACGCTCACGATGTTCAGGTCCTTGCCCTGGTAGTGGCCGGGCAAGATGGTGCCACCGTACACGTAGATGGCGGGCACGTTGGCGCGCAGCATGCCCATCAGGCCGCCGGGCATGTTCTTGTCGCAGCCACCGACCACCAGCACGCCGTCCATCCACTGGCCGCCCACGCAGGTCTCGATGCAGTCGCTGATGACCTCACGGCTCACCAGGCTGTACTTCATGCCTTCGGTGCCCATGGCCATGCCATCGCTGATGGTGGGCGTGCCGAACACCTGGGCGTTGCCACCGGCTTCTTCGATGCCCGCGATGGCCGCGTCGGCCAGCTTCTGCAGGCCGCTGTTGCAGGGGGTGATGGTGCTGTGGCCGTTGGCCACGCCCACCATGGGTTTCACGAAGTCGCCTTCCTCGTAGCCCATGGCGTAGTACATGGAGCGGTTGGGTGCGCGCGACTTGCCCTGGGTGATGTTGGCGCTGCGGCGGTTGATGGGCGCGGAGGGCTTGCTGGAGTCGGTCATCGTGGGGCGTCCTGGTCTCGGGGTTGGGGGCTGGAGCGGAATGGATCATTCTGCCAGCGCCGTCGCGGGGCGTGGGGGCTGCCCCCGCAATCCCCAACGCCGCCGCCTCGGGCGGGCCCAGAGGGCTGGGCGATAATTGATAGGTTTGCCCCCGGCACGGCTCAAGAGGCTGTTGCGACGGGTGCGAGAGGGGTCTTTATTCCCGTGGCCCGCTTCACTTCCCCGCGATATTCCCTGAGCCAGCACGATGCCCATCTACCGTTCCAAAACCTCCACCGCCGGTCGCAACATGGCAGGCGCGCGTTCTTTGTGGCGCGCCACCGGCATGAAAGACGATGACTTCAGCAAGCCGATCATCGCGGTGGTCAATTCGTTCACCCAGTTCGTGCCCGGCCACGTGCACCTGAAGGATCTGGGCCAGCTGGTGGCCCGCGAGATCGAAGCCGCTGGCGGCGTGGCCAAGGAGTTCAACACCATTGCTGTTGATGATGGCATCGCCATGGGCCACGACGGCATGCTGTATTCGCTGCCCAGCCGCGACATCATTGCCGACTCGGTCGAGTACATGGTCAACGCGCACTGCGCCGACGCCATGGTCTGCATCTCCAACTGCGACAAGATCACCCCCGGCATGCTGATGGCCGCGATGCGCCTGAACATCCCGGTGATCTTCGTCTCCGGCGGCCCCATGGAAGCGGGCAAGACCCGCCTCGCCAACCCAGTCACCAAGGTCATGGAGTTCAAGAAGCTCGACCTGGTGGACGCGATGGTGATTGCCGCCGACACCAACTACTCCGACGCCGACGTGGCCGAGGTCGAGCGCTCGGCCTGCCCCACCTGCGGTTCGTGCTCGGGCATGTTCACCGCCAACTCCATGAACTGCCTGACCGAGGCGCTGGGCCTGTCGCTGCCTGGCAACGGCACGGTGGTGGCCACGCATGCCGACCGCGAACAGCTCTTCAAGCGCGCAGGCCGCCGCATCGTGGACCTGGCCAAGCAGTACTACGAGCAGGACGACGAACGCGTGCTGCCCCGCTCGGTGGGCTTCAAGGCGTTTGAAAACGCCATGACGCTGGACATCGCCATGGGCGGCTCCACCAACACCATCCTGCACCTGCTGGCGATTGCCAAAGAGGCCGAGATCCCCTTCACCATGGCCGACATCGACCGCCTCTCGCGCGTCGTGCCGCAGCTGTGCAAGGTGGCGCCCAACACCAACAAGTACCACATCGAAGACGTGCACCGCGCGGGCGGCATCATGGCCATCCTGGGCGAGCTGGACCGCGCGGGCAAGCTGCACACCGATGTGCCGACTGTGCACGCCCCCACGCTGAAAGACGCGCTGGATCAGTGGGACATCGTGCGCACACAAGACGAAGCCGTGCGCACCTTCTACATGGCAGGCCCCGCAGGCATCCCCACCCAGGTGGCGTTCAGCCAGAACACCCGCTGGCCCAGCCTGGACCTGGATCGCGCCGAGGGCTGCATCCGCTCGTACGACCACGCCTTCAGCAAGGAAGGCGGCCTGGCCGTGCTGACCGGCAACATCGCGGTGGACGGCTGCGTGGTCAAGTCGGCCGGTGTGGACGAAAGCATCCTGGTGTTCGAGGGCACGGCCCATGTCACCGAGTCGCAGGACGAGGCCGTGGCCAACATCCTGGCCGACAAGGTCCAAGCCGGTGACGTGGTCATCGTGCGCTACGAGGGCCCCAAGGGCGGCCCCGGCATGCAGGAAATGCTCTACCCCACGAGCTACATCAAGTCCAAGGGCCTGGGCAAGGCCTGCGCGCTGCTGACGGATGGCCGCTTCTCGGGCGGCACCTCGGGCCTGTCGATCGGCCACTGCTCACCCGAAGCCGCTGCCGGTGGTGCGATTGGCCTGGTGCAGAACGGCGACCGCATCCGCATCGACATTCCCAACCGCACGATCAATGTGCTGGTGAGCGATGAAGAACTCGCCAAGCGCCGCGAAGCGCAGAACGCCAAGGGCTGGAAGCCCGCCCAGCCACGCCCGCGCAAGGTGTCGGCTGCGCTCAAGGCCTATGCCAAGCTGGTGATGTCGGCCGACAAGGGCGCTGTGCGCGATTTGTCGCTGCTGGAAGACTGACCGGCCGCAGGGGAGGGGCAACGCCCCTCCACCCACAAAAAAGCCGCATCCCGAGGGTGCGGCTTTTTTCATGGGATTTTGCTTCTATTTTGATAGCTTATCAGTCATGCTGGTCGCGCGCAGAAGCCGATATTCTTCTGAAGTTTTGCGGTGGATGCCTTACGCCGCCGTGCTGCCCATCTGCGACTGCAGGTAGTTGGGCAGGCCAATCTTGTCGATCAGGCCCAGCTGCTTTTCAAGCCAATAGGCGTGGTCTTCCTCGGTGTCGCGCAGCTGGGCCAGCAGCAGGTCGCGGCTCACGTAGTCGCCCACGCTCTCGCACAGGGCCATGCCTTTTTGCAGCGCGGCGCGCACCTCGTATTCGGTGGCCAGGTCTTTTTGCAGCATCTCGGGCACGGTTTCGCCAGGGGTGAAGGGGTTGGGGCGCATGTCGGGGCGGCCGCCCAGAAAGAGGATGCGGCGCAGCAGCGCGTCGGCGTGCTGGGTTTCTTCCTGCATCTCGTGGTCCAGGCGCGTGTAGAGCTTGATGAAGCCCAGATCCTCATAGCTGCGCGAGTGCACGAAATACTGGTCGCGCGCGGCCAGCTCGCCGCGCAGCAGTTCCTTGAAATATTCGATGACCTGTGGGTTTCCCTGCATGTTTTTGTCCTTTGCTTCTGGGCGGCGAGTATCGCGCGGTCCCGAGCGGCCCAAAGGCAATGTCCCCGCATTCGCGCTCTGCATGCGTACGGTGATCAGACGCGTTCGCATTGAGTGGGTGGATGGCGTGGATTGGACGCATAGCGCCCGGGCCATTCGCGCAAAGGCACAATACCGCCCACCATGCTGACCTACCCCCACATCGACCCCGTCGCCCTGCAGATCGGCCCGCTGGCCATTCACTGGTACGGCCTTACCTATCTGGCGGCCTTTGGCCTGTTCATGCTGCTGGGCATCCGGCGCTTGCGGCACCCGCCCTTTGCCTCCATCACCGGCCCGGGCGCCTGGACGCGCAAGGACGTGGAGGACATCCTCTTCCTGGGCGTGGCCGGTGTGGTCATCGGCGGGCGGCTGGGGTACTGCCTGTTCTACAAACCCGGTTACTACCTGAGCCACCCGCTGGAGATCTTCGCGGTGTGGCAGGGCGGCATGGCCTTCCATGGCGGCTTGCTGGGCGTGATCGTGGCCATGCTGTGGTTTGCGCATTCGCGCCAGCGCCCCTGGCTGCAGGTGGCCGACTTTGTGGCGCCCTGCGTGCCCACGGGGCTGGCGGCGGGGCGGGTGGGCAATTTCATCAACGGCGAGCTGTGGGGCCGTTTTGCCAGCCCTGATCTGCCCTGGGGCATGGTGTTTGCGCACAGTGGCTCGATGCAGCCGCGCCACCCCTCGCAGGTCTACCAGTTCCTGATGGAAGGGCTGCTGCTGTTCATTCTGCTGTGGCTGTACGCGCGCAAGGAGCGCCGCCAGGGCCAGGTGGCGGCGGCCTTCCTGTTCGGCTACGGCGTGTTCCGCTTCATTGCCGAATACTTCCGCGAGCCCGATGCCTTCCTGGGCATCCTGTCGCTGGGCATGAGCATGGGGCAGTGGCTGTGTGTGCCGATGATCGTGGGTGGCATCGCGCTATGGCTGTGGGCTGGCAAGCACGAAGGCGGCGAAGGCGGCACGGGCGCACTCACTGCATCCAAGTCCTGACCTGGTGACATGGCTCTGCCACCGCTGACCCGCCGCCAGCTCCTGCTGGCCAGTGCCGCGGCGTCGCCACTTCTGGCCTCGTGCGCTGCAGACCTGACGCGCTACCAGGGTCGGCCGGTGGCTGAGGTGGCGTCGGAGTTGGGCGTATGCGCTGCCGCATTCGCCACATTGCGTGCCGGTAAGGCACAGCCGACCGAGGTGGCTGGCCGCTGCAGTGTGGCCCCGGACGCCGTGTTCCAGGCGGCCTCGCTGACCAAGCCTGCCGTCGCCTACGGGGCGCTGCGCCTGGTGCTGGCAGGGCAGCTGGACCTGCAGGCGCCTGTCTCCCAGTACCTGCCGCAGGGCTATGTGCACTACCAGCACGCGCTGCGGCGCGCACCGGGCGACGCCAGCGACACGGTTCCCGCCAGCACGCTGGCCCGCATTCCGGTGGCCAGCCTGCTCAACCACACCTCGGGCCTGCCTAACTGGACGGGCGGCGCACTGGCTCCGGCCTTCGATCCCGGCCAGCGCTGGCGCTATTCCGGCGAAGGTTATGTGCTGCTGCAGGCCGTGATGGAGGCCGTCACTGGCGTGCCCATTGCACCGTGGATGGACGCGCAGGTCTTTGCGCCCCTGGGCATGCACGACTCCAGCCTGGTGTGGAAAAGCACCTACGCAGACCGGGCCATGCATGCCGATGGCGGCGCCAGTGGGGTGACATGGCGCCAGCCGGTGGCCGCCGCATCCCTGTACACCACGGCGGGCGACTTTGCGCGCCTGCTGGCGGCCTTCGTGTCTGACGAGAAGCTGTGTGCGCTGGCCCTGTCGGCCCCTGTGGTGGCAGACAAGGATTTGTCACTGGAATGGGGCTATGGCTGGGGCATCGAGCGCACACAGGCGGGCCCCCTGCTCTGGCAGTGGGGCAACAACCCGGGCTTTCGCAATTTCGCCATGGTCTCGCCCACCACCCGCGATGGCTTCGTGCTGCTGACGAACAGCGACCGGGGGATGGCCCTGGCTGCGCCGCTGGCGCAGCGGGTGCTGCCCGGGGAGCACCGGGTGTTCAGATCGTCCCTGCTGGGCTGACGGCTGCCAGCAGGCGCTCAGCCCGCCAGACCCGCTTCGTCCAGCCAACCCTGCACCTGCTGGCGGATGCCGTCGAGCACGGGGTTGGGTGCGCGCGCCACGCGTTGCACCCAGGCGATGTGTGACTCCAGGCCCTGCGTCGGAATGTCCAGTGCCACCAGCTGGCCCTGTGCGAGTAGGGGCGCCGCCGGGGCCATGATGCCCAGGTAGATCGCGTCGGTGCGGCAGGCCACATCCAGCAGATCGGCGACCGATTCGCTGCCCAGGGTGATCAGCGTGTCTGGATGCGCCTGCAGGCCCAGGCGCTGCACCAGCAGCCGCCCCATCGCCACGCTCATGCCGGTGCAGGCCACGGGAAACCCCGTGAGGTCGGCAAACATGATCGGATGGCGCTGCGTCAACGGATGGCCGGGGCGCACCATGACGCCAGTGGGCAGCTGTGCCAGCCGATGCACCTCCAGATCGGCATGGGCGCCGGGGATGGAACGCTGGTCCATCACCAGCGCATCCAGCGTGTGGTCCCGCAGAGCCTGTATCTGCTGGGCCTGGGCACCACCGCTCAACTGCAGGCGCATGTGGCCGGTATGCGTGGCGGCCATGTGCAGCAGGTGGCGGCCGAGCAGAGCGTGGGGCGTGGCGGTCATTCCCAGGCGCACCGCGCCCGCTTCGCCACTGACATGGTGGCGCACCACCTGGTGCAACTCGTCGGCCTGTGCCACCACCTGGCGTGCATGTTCCAGCACCGTACGGCCGATGGGCGTGAGCGCGTTGCGGTGGCCGCTGCGCTCGACCAGCGCTGCGCCCAGGTGCGCCTCCAGCATGGCGATGCTGCGGCTGAAGGCGGCCTGCGAGCGCTGGGTGCTGTCGGCCGCTCGCGTGAAGCTGCCGCTGTCGGCCAGGGCGATGAAGTGGCGCAACTGGGCAATGGTGGTTGTCATGCAGAAAACCGAACAAATCGGCCGAAATTATGCATTGGACCAACATTTGGTTACCGCATTAGCATCCGCTTTCTTTTTCGGTGCGCTGCTTGCCAGCGCCCATCCATTTCTGAGAAAGCTGCGACGTCGATGATCAAAAAAATCCTGCTCGGGCTGCTCGCCCTGGTGCTGCTGCTGGCCGCCGCCCTGGGCATCAACACGGCGCGCAAGGGATCGCGCCAGCTGGAGGTGCCCCCCATTGCCCGCCTGCCGGTGGATGACGCCGCCGTGGCCCAGCGCCTGGCCGAGGCCGTGCGCCTGCGCACCGAGTCCTCGCGCGACGATGCCCAGGCCAATGTGGGCCAGTTTTTGCAGTTCCACGCGCTGCTGCAGCAGCGCTTTCCGCTGGTGCACGCCCAACTGAAGCGCGAAGTGGTGGGCGACCTGAGCCTGCTCTACACCTGGCCCGGCAGCGATGCCAGCGCCGCGCCGGTGATGCTGATGGCGCACCAGGACGTGGTGCCCGTGGCCCCCGGCACCGAGGGCGATTGGGCGCAACCTCCGTACTCCGGCGCCATCGAGGGCGGCTACGTCTGGGGCCGGGGCTCGTGGGACGACAAGGGCAATCTTATGAGCCAGTTGGAAGCCGTCGAGATGCTGCTGGCCAGCGGCTTCACGCCCCAGCGCACCATTTACCTGGCCTTTGGTGCTGACGAGGAAGTGGGCGGTCTGCGCGGCGCCGCCCAGATCGCCGCGCTGCTGCAGGAGCGCAAGGTGCGCCTGGACTTCGTGATCGACGAGGGCCTGTTGATTCTGGACGGCGTGATGCCCGGCCTGTCCAAACCTGCTGCCGTCATCGGCGTGGCCGAGAAGGGTTACATGTCGGTGGTGATGAAAATGTCCGGCACGCCCGGCCATTCGTCCATGCCGCCGCACAAGGGCAGCAGCGCCATTGCCATGATGAGCGACGCGCTCAAGCGCCTGGACGAGGAGCAGATGCCGGGCGGCCTCCGGGGCGTGGCGGGCGAGCTGTTTGACACCCTGGCGCCCGAGATGGGCGGCGTGAACCGCGTGGTGCTGTCCAACCTGTGGCTGTTCCGCCCCGTGGTGCAAAAGCAGCTCGAAAGCGCGGCCAGCACCAACGCCATGCTGCGCACCACCACGGCGCTGACCATCGTTCAGGCTGGCAACCGCGACAACGTGGTGCCAGGCCGCGCCGAGGCCACGGTCAACTTCCGCCTGCTGCCCGGCGATACCCAGGAGCATGTGATGGACCATGTGCGCAGCAAGATCAGCGCGCCCGCCGCACAGGTGGAGCTGAGCACCTTGCCCGGCGCGGTCGAGGCGTCCAAGGTGGCGCCTACCGACTCCACCCAGTACCGCCTGCTCAACCAGACCATCCGCGAGGTTTTCCCCGACGTGCTGGTGGCCCCGGGCCTGATGGTCGCGGGCACGGATTCGCAACACTACGGCGCCATCAGCGACCACATCTTCAAGTTCTCGCCCGTGCGTGCCAATTCAGAAGACCTGAAGCGCTTTCACGGCACGGATGAGCGGCTGGAGATTGCCAACTATGCCGATGCGATCCGGTTCTATCACCGGCTGATTGGGCAGGTCAGCCAGAAACGCTGAGACGCCTGCACCGGTTGCATGCAGTTCTTTGCTGAAAATGGCCGTTTCCGCCCTATGGATATGGAAAGATTGCTATAAAAATAGTAGTTATTGAGCGTGTCCAAGCCGCTGGCGCAGGTTCTGGCCAGCGGCTTTTTTCACAGGGATTGCGCGCCTGGCGCGTTCAACTCAAGGGTTTTGCAGCGCGTAGGCAGGCAGCGTTCCGCGTGTGAAGCGGAACTGGCGCCCACCCACGCCAATGGTGATGCCCTCGGCGCCTTCCTGCACGGTGGGCGGCGTGGCCAGCGTGCAGTCCACGTCGATCAGCACCACGCCATGGTGTTGGGTGCTGGCGGCGCTGCGGCGCCAGGTGCCATGGTGTTGTGGTGCAAAGCCGCCGCGCAGATCGGGATCGACGGGGAACTGTGTGGTGGTGGCCAACTCGCCAAACCGGTCGCCCGCGATCTGGCGCATGCATAGCGTGGCCGTGCCGCGTGTGATCTTCACTGTGCCCTCCTGCGCGCCGCCCTGCAGTTGCGGGGCGTCCAGCGCGTGGAAATTCCACTCCCAGCGCACGGGGCGCTGCGCAGCCAGGTCGTCGTGCACCAGCAGCAAGCCGGGCGCCACATAGGCCAGGCTGCGCACGGCGCGGGTGACGGTGGCTTTGTCGTAGGCGGCCGTGGCATCGCCTGTGGCCATGGTGAAGCCGCCGCCCTGGTGCCAGCCGGTGATGCTGCCCGCAGACGAGTGGTCGCCGGGCATGCTGCCGATGCGGATGCGCTGGCCCGTGCCCCCGTCGTAGGTGATGGCGTTGTGCGCGCGCGTCTGGCGGTACCAGGCCTGGGCATGGGGCGAGTTGAAGAAGTCGTAGTAGCCGCTGTCGATGAGTAGTGCCTTGCCCTGGCTGCCCACAACGAAGTGGTTCTGGTCCGCATGCCCGTGGTTGTGGGCACCGTAGGGGCTGGAGCGGAAGTGCACGCTGGTGCGCGCTGCGTCTGTGAGGGAGCTGTGCATCGAGACCTGGCCAATGCTCTCGAACACGGCCGAGCTGGGCATGGAGCCGGGCGACGTGCTGGTGGCGGGGTGCGTGGCCGGTGATGCCACGGTGCGTGCCACCGGGGTGTGGTTGCCGCCCACCGGCTGCTGTGTGCTCAGCCAGTCGGTGACCGGCCCGGGAATGCGCGTGGCAAGCCAGTATGAGTAGTAGGACACGGGGCTGCCCTCTGCCACGGCGCCATCGCCAAAAGGCGCATGCTGCATGCCCGGTGGGATGGTGTAGAGCCGGTAGCGGGGGTAGTTCTGCAACTGCTGCACACGGTAGATGTTCACGCCCGTGGCGTCGCTCAGGCCGTCGTAGTAGGGGAACAGATTGTTCATGTAGAACTCGCCGTAGGCGCCGCTGTTGGCCCATCCGCCGTCTGCGCCGCCCCAGGGGTGGCCCAGCACATACAGGTAGGGCACAACCCGGCCGAAGCGGTCCGCGCCGAACGCGGGGCTGGTGCCGCTCATCACGGCGGTGGCTGCGCCCAGCGCACCCACCGCTGCAATGGCATGCGAGTCCAGTGGATAGCGCAGCAGGCTGTGGTTGATGCCAAACACGCGCTGCTCCACCTGGGCGGCGCGGGTGCTGATGGCCTGCAGCAGGGTGGTGCGTTCTGCGGGTGTGAGCTGCGTATGGAGCTGGTCATACCCCAGCGCCATCGCCCATAGGATGGTGCGGACAGGGGCATCCGTGTCGTTGGTCTGGCCGTCGAGCGTGCTGCTGTCCCAGCGGGCCAGGTTGAACACGCGGCTCTTGAAGTCTGCGAGCACTTGGTTGGCGCGCGCCGTGTCGGCCAGGGGGCCTGGGGTGCTGAGCACCCGCCAGGCCACGGCTGCGTTGTCGATGCGGTAGTACTCGTCCGATGCCTGCCGCGAAGCCGCCAGCACCCAGTCCGCGCTGCCGTCGTTGGGCCCGGGCGGATTGCCGGGGGCCTGGGCCGGGTCGGTCATCTGGCGCTGCACGCGCGCCATCATCCCGTCCCACGCCACCTTGCGCGGGCCGGACAGCAGCGGGAGCAGCCGGGCCATGTACGCGGGGTCCATCACACGGGGATGTGGCTTGGAGGCAACCTGGGCGTGCCATTGGGTATCGGTGGCTACGGCGGGCAGCGAGGTCGTGTCGAACAAGGCCCGGGCACCGGGTACCAACTCAAAACTGCGCCATTCGCTGCTCCCCCCGGCGACGCCATCCCGGGTCACGCGCCATGCATAGGCCCCAGCGGGCCAGGTGGAGCGTGGCAAGTACCAGTTCCGTGCCACGGCAATGCGCTCAATGCGCTGGTCGGGGTGGCGGATTTCGAGCGTGTAGCTGGGTGTCCGGTCTTGCCGTGGCATGGGCCAGCTGAAGCCGGGCGGATTTTGCGTGACCGTCTGACGCGCCTCGGGCCGCACCGGCATGAGCGCGACCCCCTGGGCCTTTTCGGCAGCGAGTTCGGTGGCGATCCAGTCGGTGAAAGGGGGCTGGCGCAGGTCGCTGATGCGGGTGAAGCCTGGGCCGGGGGCTGGCGCAGGGGCCGGTGTCGGCGCTGGCGCTGGCGCAGGCCCGGGTGATGGGGCGGGGGAGGGAGCGGGGCCTGGCGCAGGGGCGGGAGTGGGAAAGGGCGCGGGTGCCGGGGTGGGGCCGGGTGTGGGCGCTGGTGTGGGCGCAGGAGCTGGAGGGAGGGGCGCAGGCGATGGTTCAGGCGATGCAGCGGGAGGCGGCGTGGACGTGTAGGAGCCGTTGGATTCGCCGCTGCCGCCGCAACCTGCCAGCAAGGCTGCGAGCCCCAGGCTGGCGAAGGTGTTGCGCAGTGCCGGGTGCGATGGGGGACGGTGTGATTTGTAAGGTGGCTGCATAGGCATGTATAGATAAGTAAATGCGGATGAAGGCCAGGGCAGAAACACGAATCCCCAAGGTCCCTGGACGGCGGGGATGCTAGGGACGAAGGTTTCGATAAAACTTACAGATGTGTCTTTAAAAAACTATAAAAATCAATTGGTTACATTGGTTTCAAGCTGTGGCAGGCAAGCCGCCTGCGGCGCCTGTTGGCGCTGTCGGGGCTTGTGGGCCTGGATGGAAACAGCGCTCTAGGACGATGTGGTGGATGTGTCACGCAGCGTCAGCGTCCATAGCGCAGCCCCCACGATGAGCGCGCCGCCTAACCAGGCAGCGGGGCTGAGTTGTTCGCCCAGCCAGAACACCGCAAACAGCGCTCCAAACGCGGGCTCGCTGCCCATGAGCAGGCCCACGCGCGTAGGCGGGCTGTGGCGCAGGGCCCAGTTTTGCACCACAAACGCAAACACCGTACAGCCCAGCACCAGGTAGACGCAGGCCAGCCAGAAGGCGCTGCCATCGGAGAGCGAGGGCAGCGGTGGCAACTTGCTCGGCAGGGCCAGCGCCAACAGCAGGCTGCCCAGGCCAATCACCCCTGCCTGCACCGCCGTGAGCGCCAGCACGGGTGCGTTGCGGCGGCGGGCGAGCCGGGTGGTCTGGCACACGGTGATGGCGCGCAGCACGGCGGCAGCCAGCATCAGTGCGTCGCCCCAGCCCCACTGGCCCGAAAAGCCGCCGCTGAGCAGCGCAGCGCCTAGCAGCGAGACCGCTGCAAAGGCAAACATCGCGCGGCCGGGCCGCTGGCGCAGCAGCCACCACTCGGCAAACGGGGTAAACACCACACACAGGCTGATCAGAAAAGCCGCATTGCTGGCCTGCGTGAGCGCCAGCCCAAAGGTTTCGCACAGAAAAATGCCCAGCATCAGCGCACCCAGGGGCAGGCCCGCCGCCAGGGCATCGCGCCGCTCTGGCGCCGGGGCGCGCAGCAGTGCAGGCAGCAGCAGCGCAAAGGTCAGCAAAAAGCGCACGGCCAGAAACCCCAGCACGGGGTAAAACACCAGCGCCCCCTTGGCCACGCCATAGCTGGTGCCCCACACCACGGCGACCAGCAGCAACGCCAGGTCAGACAGGCGCGGGGCCAGGGGGGATGCGGGGGCGAGCGACAGGGTGGAGTGCATGGGGAAGGTAGGCAGGCCGGTGGGTGGAGGAGGAGGCTCTGCGGCAGTTTTGCAGGGCACTGAAATTATCGATTTGCGCATGTATGGAGATAATCTCCATCCAAGAAAAGCACTTGTGCCCAATGAGCATCAATAAATCCCTCGACAGCCTGCCCGACATGGCGGTGTTTGCGCGCGTGGTGGACGCGGGCAGCTTTTCGGAGGCCGCACGGCAACTGGGCATCACCCCGTCGGCCGTGAGCCGCCAGGTGGCGCGGCTGGAGGGCGCTCTGCGTGTGCGCCTGCTGGAGCGCACCACCCGCAAGCTCAAGCTCACCGATGCCGGGGCCGCCGCCTACAGCCGCTGCCAGGCCATGGTGGCCGCCGCGCGCGAGGTGTGGGCGCTGAGCGACACCCACTCGGCTGCGCCCTCGGGCCTGGTGCGCATGAGCATGCCCAAGGCCGTGGGCCGCCAGCTGGTGCACCCGCTGGTGCTACCGTTTTTGCAAAAGTACCCCGAGGTGGACGTGCAACTGCTCATCACCGACCGCACGGTGGACCTGTTCGAGGAATCCATCGACCTGGCCCTGCGCGTGACCGACACGCCGCCCCCCGGCCTGGCAGGGCGGCCGCTCGCCACCTTGCACCACTGCATCTGCGCCAGCCCGCGTTACCTGGCCGAGCGCGGCCATCCCCAGCACCCGCGCGATCTGGAGCAGCACGCCTGCATCACCCTGGGCGAGGACGAGCGCGACCGGCACTGGCGTTTTGAACGCGCGGGCGAAGCCGCCACCGTGGCCGTGCGCGGCCGCTACGTGGCCAACCACAGCGAGGTGCGGCTGGAGGCGGCTTTGAGCCACCTGGGCATTGCCAGCCTGCCGGGCTTCACGGCGCGCGCGGCGCTGGAGCGGGGTGATCTGGTGGCCGTGCTGCCGGACTGGCAGCACAAAACCTCGTACGCGGGCACGGCCTGGCTGCTGTACCCGCCGAATCGGTTTTTGCCCGCGAAGCTGCGGGTGTGGATTGACCACCTGGTGTTGGGGTTTGCGGGGGTGGAGTAGGTTGAGCCAGTTCGCCGGGCAGCCAGCTTGCCCTGAGCCAGCAACAAGGTCACATAGGAGTAGCGATGTACAAGGTTGGACAGCAAGTCAAAAGATGGAAGGATGTTTCGCGACAGAACTGGTCCAAGTCTGACGCTCGACCTCTCACTACGGTGATCTGGTATCCGGCAGATAGTGAAGCCGAGGAAGAGGACTTCCTCATCGGGGCGCCGGAGCCATTGTTTCTGTTGCGCGATGTGGCGCGCGACGCGCCTGTTTTGGCAAGTCCTCGCGTTTTTCCCGTAGTGCTGTTGTCGCACGGTACCGGCGGCAGCGCATTCCAGCTGGGGTGGCTTGGCCGTGCTCTCGCGGCCCAAGGCCATATCGCTGTGGCTGTGAATCACCACGGCAACACAAGCATTGAGCCGTACGTGCCACACGGATTTTTGCTGTGGTGGGAGCGCGCGAAGGACTTGACTGCTGCGCTGGATCAGCTTCTGGCGGACCCGCTCTTGGGTGATCGGGTTGATGTTGCTCGTATCGGAGCTGCTGGCTTCTCGCTCGGCGGCTACACGGCTTTGACCGTCGTGGGTGGCCGTTGCAGCCTGGAGCATTTTTTTGCGCTCAGTCGCGCGAACGGTGAATCTGCGCCTGCGGGTCCTCGCGAGTTCCCCGACGTGGGTAAGGTGTGGGACGAACTCATGAACACCGATCCTGCGTTTGTGAACTCCGTTGCAGAGCATGCGCGCTCGTACCGCGACGAGCGGATCAAGGCGGCATTTGTGATGAACCCAGCGCTCGGTGGGGCGTTTGACGCTGGCGGACTGGCCGATATCCGCGTGCCTGTTCATATCGTAGTCACGGCAGGCGACCAAGAGGTGCCGCCGCTATCGAATGGCTCCCGCTATGCGGATCACATCGCTTCGGCTGAACTCACCTGGATTGATGGCCCGGCTGGACACTACGTTTTTTTGGCGGAGCCCACAGCCGCTGGCAAGAAACAGCTGCCTTTACTCTGTGTAGACGATCCCTTGGTCGATCGGAGGGCCATCCATGATGCAGTTGCAAACTTGGCGTGTTCATTCTTCGAACAGCATCTGGTGTTGCCGTCGCGAAGTTTTGCCGCCTATTGAGGTTGCCATGCGTTGGTACCAGAGCCGCTTTTCTGAATGACGCTCGTACGCACTCCGTGATGCACGCACGGACAAAGTGAGGCATATGTCACGCTTCGCAGCCTGCGATCTTTGTTGTCTGGCAATTGCGGCCCTACCATCTCGATGCCGTTAATTCTGACGGTTCGATCCCACGAAGCATCGAGATATGCAAGATTTAGCCCGCCCCGTGCGGGCTATTTTTTTGCGCAACGCTGGGGGGGA
Source organism: Acidovorax sp. GW101-11A03 (assembly GCF_059424825.1). Taxonomy (NCBI): domain Bacteria; kingdom Pseudomonadati; phylum Pseudomonadota; class Betaproteobacteria; order Burkholderiales; family Comamonadaceae; genus Acidovorax; species Acidovorax sp. GW101-11A03. Next base: position 80,443 of record NZ_JBWKZU010000015.1, read on the forward strand.
TGTCTGCCGTCAGCGGACTGGGGCGCGATGAGATGGGGTCAGCCCTGTCACCGGGTCGGAGCGCCGTGAGTGGCGTTTTTTGGGCGTCCAGCACCGCCCGCCCAGCGCCCCCACGTTGCTCCGCCGCCGCAATCCCCCACTTTTGTGTAACTGAACCCTTCAATACGCATTTTTTGCTTGTTATTTTGCGTAATTATGAGAAATTACGTGCATGGCGAAGCGATGCACCCGGTAGCCAGCATTTAACGGTGTGTTGCGAGCAGTAAAGGTGGGGCAAGCCGTTGGGTGTCTGCGGCGGCTTCTTCTGATCTGCGCGCCATGGCAATCAAGCGATCAAAAGGTATCTCAGTGGGTCGATGACCCTGGAGCCCAGCCCACCATGCGTCCCGTTCCGAACTCCCTGCACGATGAAGTCGCCTCGCGGCTGCGGGACCTGATTTTTGCGGGGGATCTGCGGCCCGGCAGTTTTCTGGACGAGGCCGCGCTGTGCGAGCGGCTCGAAATCTCGCGCACGCCGCTGCGGGAGGCGCTCAAGGTGCTGGTGGCCGAGGGGCTGCTGCGCCACGAGCCGCGCCGGGGCTGTTTTGTGGCCGAGATCACCGACAAGGACCTGGACGACCTGTTCCCGGTGATTGCGCTGCTGGAAGGCCGCGCAGCGCACGAGGCCACGAACAAGGCGAGCGGGGCCGATGTGGCGGCGCTGGAGCTGCTGCACCAGCGGCTGCAGCAGTGTGCGGCCGAGGGGCGTATCACCGATTACTACGAGGCCAACTACGCCATCCATGAGGCCTTCATCACGCTGGCCGATAACCGCTGGCTGGCCCAGGTGATTGGTGACCTGCGCAAGATCCTGCGCCTGGCGCGCCACCAGACCTTGCACGCCCCGGGCCGCCTGCAGCAAAGCCTGGCCGAGCACCTGGCCGTGTTTGCCGCCCTCAAGGCCCGTGACTCGGAAGCCGCCGAAGAGGCCATGCGCACCCATCTGTTGCGCCAGCGCGATGCGCTGCGCGACATCGCCCGCAATCAGCAATCGAGGTTGACACCATGATGAACAGCACCCCCGAATGGATCACCCGCAGCGTGTCGCGCCTGCGCCCTAGTGCCCCCGCCGCCGACAAGGCAGGTGACAAGCTGGCCAAGTCGGCCCTCGACAAATCCGTGACCGATGTGGTGGCCAAGGTGGCCGTGCCACGTTCCACCAACGAGCGGCTGGCCGCCACGCTGCGCCGGGGGCAGGAGGCACTGTCGCCCCGCGCGCTGCGCCGCCTGCTGGCCGACCTGCAGGAGGTGGTCGCCCCGCAGGTGAGCGAAATCGAAGGCGGGCGCCGCGCGCAGGCCGTGGCCGAGTGGTATGCGAAGGCCGAGCCCGAGGAAAGGCGCGACATGTGGCTGCTCATGTGCGAGCAGTTCGCGCCCGACGCCACGCGCTTCAAGTCGGCCCGCCAGCGTTACGAGGCTGCGGCGGGCACGGCCGAGGAAGGCCAGGCCGAGATCAGCCTGCGCCGTGCTCTGGTGTCGCCGCGCACGCGGCTGCTGCAGCGGTTTTCGGCGTTCCCCGAAGGCATGCGCTTTCTCGTGGACATGCGTGCCGAGATCCTGCCCTTGCTCAAGGCCGACAAGCGCTTGCTGCCGCTCGATGCCGAGCTGGAGCACCTGTTCTCGACCTGGTTCGATGTGGCCTTTCTGGAGTTGCGCCGCCTTTCGTGGGACTCGCCCGCGTCGCTGCTCGAAAAGCTCATCAAGTACGAGGCGGTGCACGACATCCGCAGCTGGGCCGACCTGAAGAACCGCCTGGACAGTGACCGCCGCTGCTACGGCTTCTTCCACCCGCGCCTGCCCAACGAGCCGCTGATTTTTGTGGAGGTGGCACTGCTCGACAAGATCTCGTCCAGCATTACCCCGTTGTTGGATGAGGCCGCTGCACCCGTAGATATCACGCGGGCCACCACTGCCATCTTCTATTCCATCAGCAACACGCAGACGGGCCTGCGCGGCGTGAGCTTTGGCGATTCGCTCATCAAGCATGTGGTGGAAACCCTCACGGCCGAGTTTCCGCGCCTGCGCACCTTTGCCACGCTGTCGCCCATCCCGGGCTTCCGGGCTTGGCTTTCCAAACATGCGGGCGCCATGCTGGAGCGCCTGGACGACAAACGCCGGGCCGAGCTGGGCCGCGCCGTGGGCTTTGAGCCGCCGCAGGCCACGCACCTGTTGGGCGCCATTGACAAGGCACTGGAGCTGGATGCCAAGTCGCCCGTACGCCAGATGTTGCTGGAATGCGCCGCGTACTATCTGGGCCGCGAGATGCAGGAGGGCAAGCCGGTGGACCCGGTGGCCCGCTTCCACCTGGGCAACGGTGCGCGGGTAGAGCGCCTCAACTGGGCGGGCGATCCGTCGTCCAAGGGGCAGAAACAGTCGTACGGACTCATGGTGAATTACCTGTATGACTTGAAGCGCATCGACAAGCACCGCAGCCTGCTGGCGCAGGGCAAGGTGCCGGTGTCGGGCGACATCGACAGCCTGTGCCGCGACTGAATGCGACTGAATGAGTGTGTAGGCGGCCAATGGGGTGAGTGAGTTGTGAGTTGGTCGGTAAGTGCGTGACGGAGTGAATGACGGAGCGTGGCCGGGTGCCCCACATGGCGCCCGGCCTGCGTTGCTGACAATGATTTTTTACAACGACAGGAGACAAGCGAATGAATAGAAACCCATCGCGAATTCAACGCCGGGATGTGCTGCTGGGCGCGGCCGCTGCGGGCTTGGGCCTGGCCAGCGGCAGCAGCTGGGCGCAGGCCTCGGCCTGGCCCGCCAAGCCGGTGAACCTGGTGGTGCCGTTTCCGGCCGGGGGCGGTACCGATGCCTTTGCGCGCCCGCTGGCGGCGCAGTTTTCCAAGGCCACGGGCAAGACGCTGGTGATCGACAACCGGGGTGGCGCGGGCGGCACGGTGGGGGCCAGCTTTGCCTCCAAGGCGGCGCCAGACGGCTACACCCTGTTCATGGGGGCGGTGCACCACGCGATTGCGCCGTCGATGTACCCCAAGCTCGACTACGACATCGATAAGGACTTCGTGCCGCTGTTCCTGCTGGCCAACGTGCCCCAGGTGGTGGTGGTCAACCCCAAGGCCGTGCCCGTGAACAACTTTCAGCAGTTCATGGACTACGTCAAGCGCAACCCGGCAAAGCTCAACTATGGCTCGGCCGGTGCGGGCACCTCGCACCATCTGGCGGGCGAGCTTTTCAAGCAGCAGACGGGCACCTTCATCACCCACATCCCCTACCGGGGCGCAGGCCCTGCGCTGCAGGACCTGATCGGCGGCCAGGTGGACATGATGTTTGACGGCCTGGGTTCGTCGGCGGCGCATATCAAGGCTGGCCGCATCAAGGCGCTGATGGTGTCGGGCGCCAAGCGCAATGCGGCCTTCCCTGACGTGCCCTGCGCTGCCGAAGTGGGCTTGCCCGACTACACCGTGACCACCTGGTACGGCCTGTGGGCGCCCAAGGGCACACCCGCCGACGTGCAGGCGCGCATCGTGGACGAGGTTCGCAAGCTGGGCAGTGCCGATGAACTCAAGGCCATCTGGGCCAACAACGGCGCGGAGTATGGCGGCATGACGCAGCAGCAGTTTGCGGGCATGGTGAGCAGCGAGGTCAAGCGCTGGGCGGCGGTGGTGAAAGCCTCTGGCGCAAAGCTTGACTAACCCCATGAGGCGGTTCGTGCCATCCCCCAAGGGGGACGCCACCCGTGGCCTGGCGGAGCCAGTTCCACGGTGGCACTGGCGATGGCGCAGCGCGGGTACGAAGGCCGTGGCGGTGTGTGAAGGGAATGGAAGCCAAGATGTCGGGTGAAGTGTTGATGAATGCCGGTGAGGGCGGTGTGGTGCATGTCACCCTGCGCCACACCGGGCGGCTGAATGCCATGTCGCGGCCCATGTGGCGGCAGCTGCGTGCGGTGTTTGAAGATGTTCAGCGCCGGGCCGATGCACGCTGCGTACTCATCACGGGTGAGGGCGGGGCGTTTTGTGCTGGTGGCGATATATCCGAGTACCCCGATTTTCGTTTCGATCCTGCGGCCCTGCGCGACTTCCATGAAAACGACGTGTGGGGCGGGCTCCACGCCATGCTGGCCTGCGATGTACCCATCGTGGCCAGCATCCGTGGGGCTTGCATGGGCGCGGGGGTGGAGATTGCGAGCTGCTGCGACATCCGCATTGCGGGCAGCGCTGCCCGTTTTGGCGCGCCCATTGCCAAGCTCGGCTTTCCCATGGCCCCGCGCGAGGCGCAGCTGGTGGCGGGCGCCGTGGGCGAGGTGGTGGCGCGCCAGATGCTGCTGGAGGCCGCCACCTTCAGTGCTGCCGACATGCTGGTGCGTGGTTTTCTGAGCCGGGTGGTGGCCGACGACATGGTGGCCACCGACGCCCTGGGCAGTGC